>JACPOH010000336.1 GCA_016185075.1 Aquabacterium sp.
GGCTGATCCACTTCTCGGCGTTGAAGGGCCCCGTGACCACACCGGGATGGTCGTTCTTGAAGGCGTAATCCGTTCCCCCCGGGGACTTCATGAACACCGTGCGCGAGGAATCGTGCGTGGGCGTGAGGTACACCACGGCCGAGATGAAGCTGTTGGCATGGTTGTGCATGGCCTGGCGGCCGCCATGGTCCAGCACATTGACCCACATCTCCTTGATGGACCAGCCCATGCGCTCGCCAAACAGGTGTGCACCGAAGTCGGCCAGCTTGGGCGTGATCAGGGCTGCCGCCTCGACCAGCAAAGGGCTGTCACCGGGCTTGAGCATCTGCGTGTGCGACAGCTTGGCCGATGCGTTGTTCTCCTGCAGGGCCAGGCCGCTGAAATGCTGCACCAAACCATCCACCAGGCCCTTGGGCAGCACGCCAGGCGCACGCATGATGGGCGTGGGAAAGATGCCAATGACTTCATCCATGGTGGGACGTCCTTGTGCGGTGTGTCAGGCGAAGATGGCCAGCACGCGCGACCAGGCCCAGAACGAAGCCACTGCCCCGATGCCGTACAAGGTCGCCGTACGGGCTTGCGCAACATGCGACCAGCGCGAGGCCACACGCCACAGCGCCCAGGCCGCCGCCACCGTCATCAACTGGCCCAGCTCGACACCCACGTTGAAGGTCAAGAGGGCAACCAGCATGTGGTTCTCGGGCAGGCCAATTTCCTTCAGGGCCCCGGCAAAGCCCAGCCCATGCACCAGCCCGAACAGAAAGGCCACCACGGCAGGCCACCGGCGCGCCAGCGTCTGCTTCTCATGAAGGGCTTCGCCCGCCACCAGGACAATCGACAGCGCAATCGAGGCCTCGACCGGCGGCGAGCGCAAGGCCAGCCAGCCCAGGGCACTCAAGGCCAGCGTCAGGCTGTGTGCGGCCGTGAACGCGGTGATCGTCCACAACAGGTCGCGCTTGAAGCCCACCAGGAACAGCAGGCTGATCACGAACAAGAGGTGGTCCACACCAGTGAGGATGTGCTCGATGCCGAGCATGGTGTAGGCCCAGGCGACCTCGCCCATGCCACGGCGGTCGTCTGCCGCGCCATACAGATGCACCGTCGGTTGGCTGGCCGTCAGCGTGTAGACGCGACTTTGCCCGTCCAACCAGTACACCTTGACCAGGGCGGCCGAGTAGGTCTTGCCCACACCATTGACCGACAGCGTGCCTTGCATGCCACCCTTGCCGCAATGCAGGAGGTTCATCTCTGCCGTGCACGTTTCAGGCCACACGGGGGTCAGGTCGTCGCTGGCGGCGCGCTTTTCAGTGGCCGTCCATTGCCAGATGAACTCACCCGGCGCCATCTCTCGCACCTGCATTTCCGCCATGCTCATTTCATGCGCACTGGCTGCGGTGGCGATCAACAGGCAGCTCAGCAGGAAGCCACGAAGCCACGCCCTCATTTGCCGGCCTCTTCGAACTTGATCTTGTACTTCCTGGCCAGGCTGGCCACGGCCGCGCTGCGTTGCTCGGCCATGGTGGCGTCAGTCCAGGCTTGCAGCACCACCGGGCGAACCGCTTCAAAGACAGCAGGCTTGGGTGGTGCGATGGCGGTCAGACGCACCGCGTGCCAACCATCCTTGGTCTTGATCGCGTGCCACGCGTTGCTGCCAGCCAGCTCCAGCTCCTTGGCGAAATCAGGGCCATAGCTCTGGTCCAGATTGGGCTTGGGGCGCCCCTTGAAAACCCGCAAGCCCGCCTCGGCCTCACCCGAGGCACCGCTGTTCAAGTTATCGACCAGGGCGCGCACGTGGGACTCGGAGCTCGGCCCCGCGAGCACGGCCTCCTGGAAGTCGTACCGAGCCGGCTCGTCATAGTTGGCGCGGTGGGCTTCGAACCATTCGCGCAGCACCTTGTCGTTCACCGGTGGCAGCTTGGTGTTGGCATCCACCACGCTCAGGGCCTTGAATATCACGCGCTCACGGATGGCGGTGTCGCCCTTGTCAACCTGCAAGGCCAGGCCCTCTCGGTACAGCACCTCGTTGTCCAGCCAGACACGACGCAGCGCGGCGAGTTCCTTGGCGTCGGGCTCACGGCCCCGCGACTCCTTGAACACCTGCCGCGCCTCGGTATCCACCGCCGCGCCCACGATGATCGTGTGCGGGTCATCTTCCCGCGTCACCAGGTAGTGGTCCGCCGCGAACAGCAGGCCACCGAGCAACATGAAATGCAACAGAGGCTCCTTGAACCAATGGGTGGTCGCCGTGGCCTTGGTTTGCGTGCCCGTTCGTTCGTGGGTGGATGAGGACAAGGTGGAAGACATGGTTGCTACTTCTGAAGATGACAACTGGGCGGTGAAAGCGCGCCCAGGTGTGAAGCGTACGGATCAGTTATGACATTTCGTAGTCAACGCTCAATTCCGCCTCCAGCACACCGCCTTTTTCGAAGATCAGGCGCATGGGGTAAGCGCGTCCGATCAGCAGTGGCTGTGTCAAACCGGTGAGGCGCAGGTGGACGCCGGTTTCCACCAGTTGAACTTCGCGCCCCTTTTCGATCAGCAAGTCCAGCGCTCGGCCGGTGCTGATGCCGCCGATCTCGGCCCCTGTGGCCACGGGGGTGACCACGCCGATCAGCCGATCCGTGCGCGTGACCTGATCGATCTTCATGCACACGATGGCAAAAGGCGCATCCGCGGGGGTGACGCGGGTCCAGGGATGGGTGACGCGCAAGGTAGATGCAAAAAACTCGCAGGCTCGCGCAGAGGGCACCAGGCACGAGGCGCCCAACGCCAGACCAGCACGCAGCATCTGACGGCGGGTGATGATGTTGTTCATGTTGGGAACTCCTGTCAGAACACAATGAAAAAGACACCGCGCTGTACAACACGCGGTGTCTTGCCAGGAACAAATGGCTGTTCGCCAGCCGTTTTACTTCACGCCGGCAACCAGGGTCGAGCCCGACACTTCAACGTAGACCGGGTTGCTGTAGAACCACAGGTCAGACCAGGCTGCCACGTCATACGACACCATCTTCTGACCAGCGGCAACCGGGCCGCTGGCGGTGGTGATGGCGGCAGGCGCCGTGGCCATGTGGGCGGGGCAACCGTCGATGAGACCCGAAGCAGCTGTCCAGCTCACGCCATTGGCCGGCACATTGGTACCCACGGTCGTGCAGGGGATGCGCAGGTTGGCAGGGGTCTGGGCGTTCGTGTAGAAGTCAGCCAGCGGGTTGCCGTTGGCATCGGTCTCGTAAGGCACGGCAGCGGGCATGTTGGTGCCACGCAGACGCACATACTGAGAAGCCGCCACTGCGGGGATGCGGAAGGTCATCTTCAGGAACTGGGTGCCGTCCACGCTGGAGGTGAAAGGCGTCCAGGGCGTGCTGGAGCTGGCGCTGAAGGTCTTGAGCAAGGCAGCCGTCGTGTTCTTGGCCGCAGCAGGCACCACCGACAGGTCAGCCGTTGTGCCATCGGCGCGCAGCCAATTGGTGTTGCGCGGCCATTCGCCCGCGTAGTCGGCAGCACCCGGCGTGCGGTAGCCCGACACCATGCCGCGGATCACGTCGATGTGGTCCAGCACAGGCATGTTGAGGGGCTGGTTCACACCGATCTGGGCCAGTGACGGGTTGGGGAACGAGTAAGGCGAGTTGTTCGCACCAGCGGGATCCCGCACCACCACCGACACGATGATGTCGGCACCGGGACGCACAACCAGCTTCTCACCCATGGTGGCGCAGCCTGTGGCGTTGATGTCCGTGTTGTTGATGGCGGCGTTCACAGCCAGCGATTCCACAGCCGCATTGGTACGGGCACCCAGGCCAGCGTACGACGAGCAGGCGACCAAGGCGAGGCGGTCGATCAGCTGGCCACTGGCTGCGAAGTTGTTGCCGGAACGCAGACCGTCCACCACGGTTTGCGGACGGATCTTGTCAGAGCCCTTGCGCACCATGGTGTAGTTGCGCTGGTATTCACCGGGCTGGAAGTCCTGAGTCGAGCGGCAGTCATCCGGGCCGAAGATGCCACGGTTGTGCCAGTCGGAGCTGGCGAAGAACCAGCCGGTGCGGCCGGCCCCCAGCAGCGCATCCCCCCCGCCGCCGATCACGGCACCATACCCCCCGGTACCGCCGTAGGTCGTGCCGCCCACCGAGTCGTACTTCTTGCCATCCGAGAAGGTGTTGCGCAGGATCTGGTATTCGCCGCGGTTGGCCGAAGCGCCGTGGCCAGGCTGGGTTTCAAAGCCGAAGGCCACGTTGGGCGCCGTGTTGTTGAAGTTGCGCAGGTGCTCGACGTTGAAGCCCTTGTCGCCATTGGGATCAAACGGGCCAGCGCGCTCCAGGTGAGCCGGCACGTAGTAGCTGCCATTGGGGTGGTTTTCGACCATCCACTTCAGCGCCTCCAGGGTCTTGTTGTGGCCCTTGGTGCCCACACCGGCGCCACTGGCGGGCATCAGCTTCTGAGCAGTGGCGTTCCAGCTCACGTCGGCGGCATTGAGGCTGCCGGTCACCGAGCAGTTCCAGTTGTTGCCGTTGGCCGTGCCCGTGTAGTTGCCACGGCTGGTATCGGTGTCGCCGCGGTCGAAGCAGTAGCTCCACTGGGCCAGTGCATTGGCGTTGCCCTGTGCCGTGTAACCGGCGCTGGTGGGCAGGATGGCCGTGTCCAGGTTGGCAGGCATCTGGCCCGTGATGATGGACATCGAGGTGTGCTCGTGGCCGGCCACCACCGACTCCATACCCATGAACAGCGGCACGTTGCTCAAGGCGCTGAGGTACTCGAGCAGCGGGTACTGGAACTCCTGGATCGACTGCCAGCGCCACATGTTGCCGGTGGGCGTGGCTGCGCCGA
>JACPOH010000123.1 GCA_016185075.1 Aquabacterium sp.
CACCACCACCCCCTGGGCCAGATGGGGGTAGCGGCTTGCCGCCATCAGGCTCAGGTAGCCGCCCAGCGATTGGCCGACCAGGTAGGCCGGGTGCCTGACTTCATGCTCGATGAAATCCTTGAGTTGCACGACCAGGTGCGGCCAGTCCATGGTGACCGGGTAGCGCGGGTCGTGGCCGAACTTGTCGAGTGCGTGTACCTCGTAGCCGGCAGCCCGCCAGCCTTCGAACAGCGCCTGGTAGGTGCTGGCCGGGAAGCTGTTGGCATGCGAGAAAACGATGGCGCGGTGCGTGGTGCTGGGCTTCATGTCGGACTCATCTGGAGGGCCTACATGACGGTTTTCGGCCAACAGCAGGCCGCGCTAAACAGGTTGACAACATTACTTCGGGTGTCATTTATCTGCGGCGAAGTGTAAGGTCGTTGCGTCCGGGCATCAAGGTCAGGATCTGGGGATGCATTTCGGGCATTCAAGCCAGGGGCTTTGGTGTGACACTGAAGGCAGATAGACAACCCGTTGAGCTTTTTGCCATGCCGCGTGCCACCAAGATCGTCGCCACCCTCGGTCCCGCATCCTCGACGCCGGAGGTGCTCGAAAAAATGCTGCTGGCCGGGGTCGACGTGGTGCGCCTGAACTTTTCTCACGGCAAGGCGCAGGATCACATCGACCGGGCTCAGGCTGTGCGCGATGCGGCGGCCAAGGTCGGCAAGGTGGTGGCCATCATGGCCGACCTGCAAGGCCCCAAGATCCGTGTGGGCAAATTTGCCGAGGGCAAGGTCATGCTGGAGCCGGGGCAGCCCTTCGTGCTGGACGCCAGCCGGACCGAGCCGGGTGACATCCATGGCGTGGGGCTGGACTACAAGGAACTGCCTCGTGACGTGAAGCCCGGTGACATCCTGCTGCTCAACGACGGCCTGATCGTGATGACGGTCGATGCCGTCAAGGGCGAGGCCGTGCACACGACGGTGAAGCTGGGCGGCGAGTTGTCCAACAACAAGGGCATCAACAAGCAGGGCGGCGGCCTGACGGCGCCCGCGCTGACGGCCAAGGACATGGAAGACATCAAGACCGCCGCGAGCTTCCAGTGCGACTACATTGCCGTGTCCTTCCCCAAGAGCGCGACCGACATGGAGATGGCGCGCCAGCTGGCCAATGTGGCTGGCGAACCCTGGAAGCACCGCCCGGCCTTGATTGCCAAGATCGAGCGCACCGAGGCTATTCCGAACCTGGAAAGCATCCTGCGCGCGTCGGACGGCATCATGGTGGCGCGGGGCGACCTGGCCGTGGAAGTGGGCAATGCCGCCGTGCCGGCGCTGCAAAAGCGCATGATCAAGATGGCCCGCCAGATGGACAAGGTGGTGATCACGGCGACGCAGATGATGGAGTCCATGATCGTCAACCCGGTGCCCACGCGCGCGGAGGTGTCGGACGTGGCCAACGCGGTGCTGGATGGCACCGATGCGGTGATGCTGAGCGCCGAAACGGCCGCCGGCAAGTACCCGATCGAGACGGTGGAGCAGATGGCCAACATCGCCCAGGCTGCCGAAGCCGCCGAGGAGGTGACGCTGGATGCCGATTTCACCAACATCACCTTTGGCCGCATCGACCAGTCCATCGCCATGGGCGCGCTGTTCACGGCCTACCACCTGGGCTGCAAGGCCATCATCGCGCTGACCGAATCTGGCTCGACGGCGCTGTGGATGAGCCGTCACAAGATCCATGTGCCCATCTTCGGCCTGACGGCGCAGCCGATTTCACAGCGCAAGATGGCGCTCTACCGCAATGTGCGGCCCTTGCTGATTCCCAGCTACTCGGACCGGGACGAGGCGCTTCACCACGCCGAGGCCCTGCTGGTCGAGCGTGGCGTGCTGCGCCCGGGTGACACCTATGCCATCACCTGCGGCGAGCCCATGGGCCACCCTGGTGGCACCAACATGCTCAAGGTGTGTGAAGTCAAGTGAACCGGGCCTCCCGACCCTCCGCCCGAAACTGGGGGTAGGTAAGGTGGCGCGGCTTCGTTAGAATTCCGCCCAGTTCCGACGCGCGAACGACGCTGTTCTGCGCGTTTCATTTTTTCTGTTTCCGCTACCCTGGGGGTTTCATGGCACTCGTTTCGATGCGTCAGCTGCTGGATCACGCCGCTGAAAACAATTACGGCATTCCGGCGTTCAACGTGAACAACCTGGAGCAAGTCCAGGCCGTGATGGCTGCCGCTGACGAAGTCGGCGCGCCCGTGATCCTGCAGGCCAGTGCTGGCGCCCGCAAGTACGCCGGCGAATCCTTCATCAAGCACCTGATCCAGGCCGCTTGCGAGATGTACCCCCACATCCCCCTGGTGATGCACCAGGACCACGGCACCAGCCCCAAGGTCTGTGAAGGCGCCATCAACCTGGGCTTCGGCTCGGTGATGATGGACGGCTCGCTGATGGAAGACGGCGAACCCCGACAAGTTCGACGCCCGCGAGTGGCTCAAGCCCGCCCGCGAAGCCGCCAAGCAGATCTGCAAGCAACGTTACCTGGAGTTCGGTTGCGAAGGCCAGGGTGCCAAGATCAAGGCCATCTCCATGACCGAGATCGCCGCCATGTACGCCAGCGGCAAGCTGGCCCAGGTCGTGGCCTGATCGGCCAAGGCCTGTTCAGCCGCCTGGCGGCCGCGAGTCGGTGGCCGGGCACAAAATGGCGAGGGCCTGTGTGCCCCGCCTTTTTTTTTCCTTGAGTGTCTGGAAGAACCGTGGCGAATCGTCTGGTGAAGTGGGGTGTGGGGGGCTTGTCAGCTGTGGTGCTGGCGGGCGCGGCGGTGCTGGTGGTGCCCACATGGTTGACCTTGTCTGGCACCCCGGTGTCAGCGGCGCAGATTGCGGATGACGCCCAGACGCGCTACCCCATCGTGTTCGCCCATGGCGTGCTGGGATTCGCTTACGCCGGACACGGCAAGCAGTCCTATTGGCATGACATCCCCGAAACCTTGCGTGCCCATGGCGCGCAGGTTTACGTGACACAGGTGTCGGCTTTCAACAGCTCGGATGTGCGCGGCGAGCAGCTGATGGCGCAGGTTCGCCAGATCATGCAGGAGTCGGGCGCCAAGAAGGTCAACCTGATCGGCCACAGCCATGGCAGCCAATCGGTGCGCTATGTCGCGGGTACCCATCCTGAATGGGTGGCCTCGGTGACCGCGGTCTCTGGGCCCACGTTCGGCTCGGAGCTGGCGGACTGGCTTTTTGGTCTGACGCAGACGCGCCCGTGGCTGGCCGATGTGTTGCTGGGCGTGGGCAGCAAGCTGGGCAGCCTGGTGAATTGGGTGTCTGGCGCAGACTTGCCCATTGATGCCAGCGCGGCCATGAAGTCCCTGACGCAGGGGGGGGCGATGGCCTTCAACCAACGCTTCCCGGCTGGCGTGCCCGAGCAGGCCTGCGGGGAGGGGGCGCATGTCGTGGAAGGCGTGCGGTATTACTCCTGGAGCAGCGTCGGGCAGTTCTATCACCCGCTGAACCTGGCGGACTACCTCATGAGCCTGTCGAGCAAGGCCTTCGTGCGAGAGCCGGAGAACGACGGCCTGGTGGGCCGCTGCTCCAGCCATCTGGGTGAGGTCATCCGCGACGATTACCCCATGAACCACTTCCAGGCCGTGAACCAGTTCTCCGGGCTGGTGGGGCCAGGTGTGGACCCCATCGCGCTGTTCGTGCTGCATGCGCGCCGCTTGAAAGAAGCAGGGCTCTGAGGGGAAAGGCCGGGGCGCACGCTGCCAGCAGGCTTTGCCGTATGCTGCGCCCTTCCTGGCCCACAACGATCCCTTTCTGACGGAGACCTCCATGCTCAAGCTCTATGGATTCCCCCTGTCCAACTACTACAACAAGGTCAAACTCACCTTGCTGGAAAAGGGGGTGCCTTTCGAAGAGGTGCTGGTGCCGTTCGGACGTGAGGGCAAGGAAGACAAATCCCCGTTGGGCAAGGTGCCTTACATCGAGACCGAACATGGCTTCCTGAGCGAAAGCCAGGCCATCGTGGAGTACATCGAGGCGCGTTGGCCCACGCCGGCCTTGCTGCCAGCCGACCCTTGGGAAGCGGCCAAGGTGCGCGAGGTCATCACCTACTGCGATCTGCACGTCGAGCTGTGTGCTCGACAGCTGTACGCGCAAGCCTTCTTTGGCGCCACCTTGCCCGAGAAGTTCATCGAGCGGGTCAAGGCAGACCTGATCAAGAACATCGACGCGTTCAAGCGCGTGGCGAAGTTCGCGCCCTATGCCGCTGGTGACAGCTTCACCATGGCCGATTGCGCCGTGTTCGTGAGCCTGCCGCTGGTCGCCCTGGCCAGCAAGCTGGTGTGCGGCGAAGACCTGGTGGCGGGCGCCGGTATCGACTGGAAGGGCTACGTGAAGCGCATCGAAGAGCGGCCCGCCGCGCAGAAGGTGGCAGCCGACCGCAAGGCCGATCAGGCGCGGGCCATGGCTGGTGCCAAGGCAACGGGCTGATTCTCTCGGACATGTCCGTCAGAGCCTGCAGTGGCGGCACAATGTCGGTTTGACGATTCCGGTGGCGGGATTTTTCCGGGCCGCCGCCCTGACCTGGCGCTTCATCCATGACCTCAGCCCTGCATACCTCCGCTCTGACCTCCCTGCCTCTGCTCGCCCGTGGCAAGGTGCGCGACAACTACGCTGTCGGCAACGACCGCATCCTGATGGTCGCCTCGGACCGCATCAGCGCGTTTGACGTGATCATGGGGGAGCCCATTCCAGGCAAGGGCGCCTTGCTGACCAAGATGGCGCTGTTCTGGTTCGAGCTGCTGAAGGACGTGGCCCCCAATCACTTAACGGGCGAAGACCCGGTGAGCGTGGTGACACCAGCCGAGCGCCCGCAGGTGGAAGGCCGCGCCATGCTGGTCAAGAAGCTCAAGCCCCTGCCTGTCGAGGCGGTGGTGCGTGGCTACCTGGCCGGCAGCGGTTGGAAGGAGTACCAGCACAACGGCGAAGTCTGCGGCGTGAAACTGCCTGCCGGTCTGCAGAACGCCAGCAAGCTGCCTGAGCCCATCTTCACCCCGGCCACCAAGGCCGATGTGGGTGACCACGACGAGAACATCAGCTACGAGAAGATGGTGGAGATCATCGGTGCCGACCTGGCGGCGCAGGTGCGTGATCTGGCCATCAAGCTGTACAAGAAGGCGGCCGACTACGCGCTGACCAAGGGCATCATCATCGCCGACACCAAGTTCGAGTTCGGCCTGGATGACAAGGGCACGCTGACCGTGATGGACGAGGTGCTGACGCCGGATTCCTCGCGCTTCTGGCCCGTGGAAGGTTATGAAGCCGCCTTCAAGGCAGGCGCCAACCCTCCCAGCTATGACAAGCAGTTCGTGCGCGACTGGCTGGAGCAGGCCACCGTCAACGGCAAGCCCTGGGACAAGACCGCGCCTTCTCCGGCCCTGCCGCAAAGCGTGATCGACAACACCGCGGCCAAGTACCAGGAGGCCCTGACCCGTCTGACAGGGCAGTGAGGCCTTTAGCCACCAAGCAAAAGGGCGTCCGGTGGACGCCCTTTTTTGGTGGGGCCGGGGCCCCTCGATGGTGATCGGCCGTGATCAGTTGGCCTTGCGGCGACGAGCCAGCAGGCCCACCACGCCCAGGCCAGCCAGACCCATGGCCAGCACTTCGGGCTCGGGCACGGCGGCGGTGACGGCCAGGTTGCCGTAGTAGTTGCCGCCGGACTTGCCTACGGCGTGGCCGGTCAGGGTGACCGTGTAGTCACCGGCGATCAGCTTTTCGAAACTGAGCTTGGTATACAGGCCGTTGGCGCTGATGGTGCCGCCACCCATGAAGTCATTGGGGCCGGAGAGCTTGATGGAGTCGAACACGGCGGCCTTCAGCACCACATTGCCCTTGGCATTGAGCAGCGGATCCGAGATGGCGCTGAAGCTGACGTCGCTCAGGCCATCGAGGTGGAAGGTGTAATAGTCGTTGAAAACCTGCTTGGGGCTCAGTTGGCGCACGTCCACCGTGGCAAACGAGAAGCTGGGGTCGGTGTCGTCAGGCACCAGCGTCAGGGACTTGGTGATGCTGTCGGGGTTGGCGGCCAGGGCGGCGCTGCTGGCCAGCAGGCCGGCCAGGGCGGCAGAAGCGAATTTGAAGGTCATTTGAAACTCCCGTAAACGGTGCAGGATGGCGGCGGGTATACCGATACCTAGCGAACGCCATGCCAGGCTTTCTGTCATTTTAGGCACCTGACCCGTGCAACAGTCCCCCTCTCCTGGAGGGGGTGCAGGCGTGGGCTCCTGGGGACACCCCTGGTCACACCTCATCTGAGGGGGGGCTGGCGTGTGCGGCGGCCAGGGTTTGCGCCAATTCGGGCGAGGCGGCCCACTGCTTGAGCATTTCGGCCGCATCCCCCACGCCGGTTTTTTTGAGTGACGAGAACAGGGCGATGCTGATGTCCGCCTCCTCGGTGGCCAGTTCGGACAGGACCTCTTGCGCCTGCCGGAGCGAATCGGCGCTTTCCTTGCGGTTGAGCTTGTCGGCCTTGGTCAGCAGCACCAGCAGCCTGATCTCGCCGTTGCGCACGCGAGGGGTCACGAATTCCAGCAGCTGGCGGTCCAGATCCGTGAAGCCATGGCGCGAGTCCACCATCTGCACCACGGCGGTCAGGTTGCGGCGCAGTTTCAGGTAGTTGGCCATGACCTCCTGCCAGCGCAGCTTGGCGGTGCGCTCCACGGCGGCGTAGCCGTAGCCAGGCAAGTCAGCCCAGACCTGATCGGGCGCGGCCTTCGGGCCCAGCTGGAACAGGTTGATGTGCTGTGTGCGCCCTGGTGTCTTGGAGGCGAAGGCCAGCTGCCGTTGTTTTGCCAGGGTGTTGATGGCCGTGGATTTGCCGGCGTTGGAGCGGCCGACGAAGGCCACTTCCGGCAATTCGGTGACGGGCAGTTGGTTGAGCTGGGCCGCGGTGGTGAAAAAACGGGCCGAATGCGCCCATGCGAGCGCCTCCTTGACCGGGTCAGGCGCTTTGGGGGCGGTTTGCGCAGGGCTGGAGGCAGGGGCGCCAGGCCCCTGTTTGTCGTCCTTGTGGGGACGCTTTGATCTGTTCGTGCTTGGGCGAGTCATAGGACATTGTAAAATCCTCCGGTTTATCTGCCTAATCAACCTACTGCTCACCCGCCATGACGAACGCCATGAAGCGCTTTTTGACCCAGATTGCCTTTGCCTCGGTGGCCCTGTCCCTGTCGGGCGTGGCACACAGCTCGGAACCCAAAGCCGCTGCCAAGCCTGATCTGGCCGCCGGTGAAGCCAAGGCCCGTGTGTGCGGCTTGCCACGTGGCAGACGGGTCGCGCGGCATGCCGACCTACCCCATCCTCCAGGGCCAGCACCCCGAGTACCTGGTCAAACAACTGACCGAGTTCAAGGAAGGCAAGCGCAAGAACAGCATCATGAACGGCATGGCCGCAGCGCTGACGCCCGAAGACATGCGCAACGTGGCAGCCTTCTACGCCAGCAAAAAGGCCAAGGACGGCACCGCCAAGAACCCCGAGCTGGTGGCGGCAGGCGAGAAGATCTACCGCGGTGGCATCGCCAAGAAGGGCGTGCCCGCTTGTGCCGGCTGCCACAGCCCCAATGGCGCGGGCATGCCTGCCCAGTACCCCCGCCTGGCTGGCCAGCATGCCGACTACACCAAGGCTCAGCTGACGGCCTTCCGCCAGGGTGAGCGCGCCAACAACGCCCAGATGGCCAGCATCGCGGCCAACCTGAGCGACAAGGAAATCGAAGCACTGGCCGATTACATCGCCGGTCTGCGTTGATGCCCGGGCGTGCCGTTGTGGACGGCATGCCTTTGTCACATCCAAGGCGGGGGGCCCATGCGCGGGCTGCCCGCCTTTTGTTTTCCAGGCTTCAGCGTTTTCACCTGCGAGACAGGTCGTCTGCCCGACTTTTGGGCAGGCCGCCGGTCGCTATAGTTGGCCCATGCCCTATCTGAGTCTATGTCTGCTGCAGTAGTCCCTCCCCAGGCCCCGGTGCCGAGCCGCCCTGTGGCGCGCGAGTTGACCGAGTTGTTGTCGTCGATGCGCTTTGCCATCGCGCTGCTGACGGTGATCTGCATCGCCTCGGCCATCGGCACGGTGGTCAAGCAGGGCGAGCCCTTTGTCAACTACGTGGACCAGTTCGGGCCGTTCTGGGCCGAGGTCTTCGGTGCGCTGGGGCTGTACCGCGTCTACAGCACCGCCTGGTTCCTGGTCATCCTGGCGTTTCTGGTGACCTCCACCAGCCTGTGCATCGCGCGCAATACGCCCAAGATCCTGGCGGACTGGCGCACGCACAAGGAGTACATCCGCGAGAAGGCGTTGCAGGCCTTTCCGCACAAGGCCTCGGGCACCGTGGCGAGGCCGCTGGAGCCGGTACGCGAACATGTGATCAACCTGCTGGCCTTGCAGGGCTGGTCGGTCAAGACGCAGCAGCGCGAGGCTTCGGCCAAGGGCGAGGCGGGCTTCATGATCGCGGCGCGCCTGGGCGCGGTCAACAAGCTGGGTTACATCGCCGCGCACTCGGCCATCGTCCTGGTGTGTCTGGGGGGCTTGTTTGACGGCGACCTCATCGTCAAGACACAAGCCTGGCTGCAGGATCTCCAGCCCTTCAAGGGCGGCGTGGAGACCGCCAACAGCCGCCTCAGCCAGAACAACCCGGCTTACCGTGCGCAACTGTTCGTGCCCGAGGGCCAGCGCACCAACACGGCGGTGATCTCGCTGGATCAGGGCATGCTGGTGCAGCCGCTGCCGTTTGACATCGAGCTCAAGAAGTTCACGGTGGATTACTACAACACCGGCATGCCCAAGCGTTTTGCCAGTGACATCGTCATCCATGACCCCAAGCTCAAGCAGTCCAAGGCGTTCACGGTCGAGGTCAACCGCCCGGTGGTCTATGACGGTGTGACCATCTTCCAGTCCAGCTTTGAAGATGGGGGCTCGGTGGTGCGTCTGCGCCCGCACAACCTCATCGGCACGCGTGACGAAGGCGTGCAGACCATCGAGGGCGTGGTGGGTGGCGAGCCGCGGCAGTTGCTGGGCACCGCCGCCAATGGCCAGACAGCGGCCAATGTGCGTCTGGAGGTGACGGGCCTGCGTGTGATCAATGTGGAGGACCTGTCGTCCGCACAGCGTGCGCGTGACAACGCTGCCAACGCATCGGGGGCCAGCGACAGCACGGACGTGCGAGGCGTCAACCTCTCGGAGCTGAGCAAGCACCTGGGCTCGGGCGCCAAGCCGCCTGGCGACAAGAAGCTGGTCAACATCGGGCCTTCGGTGAGCTACAAGCTGCGTGATGCAGCAGGCCAGGCCCGCGAGTTCCAGAACTACATGGCGCCCGTACAGATCGATGGGCAGGCCGTGTTCCTGTGGGGCGTGCGGGAGTCACCTGCCGAGGGCTTCCGTTACCTGCGCGCCCCGGCAGATGAAGACATGAGCATGCAGGGCTGGTTGCGCTTGCGCCAGGCCTTGAATGACCCGGCCGCACGCGCCGAAGCCGCTTTGGTGACGGTGCCGCACCGGCCGACAAACCCGAGTTGCGCCAGCAGCTGACCGTGTCGGCGCAGCGCTCGCTGGATCTGTTCTCGGGCACGGTGCAGCTCAAACCGCAGCCCGGCGAGGCCATGCCGGCCGGCGCACTCAACGGTGGCTTGCAGGCCTTGTCCAACTTCATCGAGCAGGTGGTGCCGGCCGACCAGCGCGAGCACACCTCGTCCACCCTGATCCGCATCCTCAATGGTGCGATGTTCGAGTTGTGGAACATCAGCCGTGAACGCGCCGGGCTTGAAAAGCGTTCGCCCGAGCAGGAGCAGGCGCGCAACTTCATCACGGCAGCGGTGCTGTCGATCTCGGATTCGATGTATTACCCCGCACCCATGCTGCTGACCCTCGAAGGCTTCGAGCAGAAGCAGGCCAGCGTGTTCCAGGTCACGCGCACCCCTGGTCGCAACGTGGTCTATCTGGGCTGCGTGCTGTTGATCATCGGCGTTTTCTCGATGCTTTACATCCGCGAACGCCGGGTGTGGGTCTGGCTGCAGGATGATGGGCAAGGTGGCACGCGCGTGAGCATGGCCTTGTCGTCGACGCGGCAAACCCTGGACACCGATCGGGAATTTGATCGCCTGCGTGAGGGCGTGCTGGGCCAGGATGGGCCCCGCGCCGACACCTGATTTGCAAGGATGCATGACATGAGCAGCACCTCTACCACCAGCCGGGCTCCCATGACGGGCCCTTCCATGAACCAGCGTCACTGGACGGACTGGCTGTTTGCCCTGGCCGTGGTCGCCTTGGGCGGCTGGGCCTTCTACCATTTTGGCTCGGCGATGGACGTCTATGAAAAAGGCATCCTGGCGGCCGCCGTGCCCAGCCTGATCGGCCTGGGCTGGTTGTGGTCACCCTTGCGCTTGCTGATGCTGCTGGTGGGCCTGGCCACCTGGGCCGCGGAGGCGCTGTACATGCGCGCCACCGATGACTACGGCGCTGATCTGAGCAAGGCCGAGCAGGTGTTCTGGCTGAAGTACGTGCTGTCCAGCCAGAGCGCCATCTTGTGGATGAGCGTGCTCTTTTTCATGAGCACCCTGTTCTACTGGATCGGGGTGGCCACGCGCAGTGACACCGGCACGAAACTGGGCTCCCGCATCGCCTGGGCCGGGGTGTTCATGGCCCTGACCGGCACCATGGTGCGCTGGTTTGAAAGCCATCAGATCGGCCCTGACATTGGCCACATCCCGGTGAGCAACCTGTATGAGGTCTTTGTGCTGCTCGCCTGGATGACCACGATCTTCTGGCTCTACTACGAGGACCGCTTTGCCCGCCAGGGCCAGTCCCTCGGCGCCTTGGGTGCCTTTGTGATGCTGGTGGTGAGTGCGGCCGTGGGCTTCCTGCTGTGGTACGCCATGGTGCGCGGTGCCAGCGAGATCCAGCCCTTGGTGCCCGCCTTGCAAAGCTGGTGGATGAAGATCCACGTGCCGGCCAATTTCGTGGGCTACGGCACCTTTGCGCTCTCGGCCATGGTGGCGCTGGCCTACCTGCTCAAGACGGCCGAGCCCGGCGCCTTGTGGAAGGGGCTGGTCTGCTTGCCGGTGGTGTTCATCGGGCTGCCGCTGCTGGGCTTTGGTCTGTTCGGGGGCCTGTCTGCCGACAACATGGCCGCCGTGACCAAAGCCGGGCGCATGGTGGGCGGGCTGGTGGTGTTCTTCGCGCTGGTGATCAGCGCGCGGCGCTGGATCAACGAACGCACGCCCGCGCCCGAAGTGGCCGATGACGTCATGTACAAGGCCATTGCCGTGGGCTTTGCCTTCTTCACGATCGCCACCATCCTGGGCGCCTTCTGGGCGGCCGAGGCCTGGGGTGGTTACTGGAGCTGGGACCCCAAGGAAACCTGGGCGCTGATCGTGTGGTTGAACTACGCGGCCTGGCTGCACATGCGTTTGATGAAGGGCCTGCGCGGCACCTTTGCGGCCTGGTGGGCGCTGGTGGGGCTGGTCGTGACGACCTTTGCCTTCCTGGGGGTCAACATGTTCCTGTCCGGCCTGCACTCTTACGGGCAGCTGTAAACACTTGAAAGGCTGCACGCATGCGTGAATGGATCACCCCTGAAGTCCTGGCCCTGTTGCGCGCCGACCCCTGGTTCGGCAGCGTGCCCAAGGATTTCGAGCAGGCCTTGCTCGATCTCGCGACGCCGCGGCGCTTGAAGCATGGCGAGCACCTCTTCTTCCGCGGTGATGCGCCCGATGGCCTCTACGCCATCCTGGAGGGCACCTTGCGGGTCTCCGGCGTGACCGAGGCGGGCAAGGAGGCGATCCTGTCGCTGGTGGATGCGCCCAGCTGGTTTGGTGAAATCGCCCTGTTCGATCGCCTGCCGCGCACGCACAACGCGGTGGCCGAAGGCACGGTGCGCCTGCTGCATGTGCCCCAGCAGGATCTCTTGAGCATGCTGGAGCGCCAGCCGCATTACTGGCGCGACTTGGGCGTGTTGATGGCCTTGCGCCTGCGTCTGACCTTCATCAGCATGGAAGACCTCGCGCTGCTGCCCGCCGAGACGCGTCTGGCGCGCCGCCTGGTGTGGCTGGTCGAGGCATCGGCCCTGACGCCCAACGAGGGCCCTTGCGTGGTGCCGATCAGCCAGACGCAGTTGGGCCTGATGCTGTCGCTGTCCCGGCAGACGACCAACCAGGTGCTGCAGTCCCTGCAGGATCAGGGCGTGTTGCGTGTGGCCTATGGGCGCATCGAGGTGCTGGACCGCGCCCGCTTGATGGACCTGGCTGGCGTGTCATCGACAGAAAAGCGCATCCTCAGCCAGTTGCAACCGGGTGGCCCCAAGGGGCGCGCGGCCGACCCTGCCTGATCCTGCCTGAACCGGGGCGGGGCTTTCCCTCGATTGTCGGGGAGGTGACATGGGCGCGTGAGGCGTGCTTGCATCATCGCCCGCCATGGCAACTCTCTCGGTAGTACAGCGCGAGCTCTTGCGCAGCGACATCTGGTTTTCTCAGGTGCCCCAGGCCATGGCCGATGCCTTGCTGAGCCAGGCCATGCTCAAGACGCTTCGGGACGGTGAAACGCTGTTCAGGCGCGGTGAAGCCGTGGATGGCCTGTATGCCGTGCTCGAAGGTGGCCTGCACATCACCGGCGTGACGCGCGATGGCCGTGAGGCGGTGCTGTCCCTGATCGAGGCACCGATGTGGTTTGGCGAGATCGCCTTGTTCGACCGCTTGCCGCGCACGCACGATGCCGTGGCAGAAGGCGCGACCACCTTGCTGTTTCTGCCACTGTCGGCGCTCGATGCTTTGCTGGACGCGCATCCCCTGTACTGGCGCCATTTCGGGGTCCTGATGGCCTTCAAGGTGCGCATGGCCTTCATCGCACTGGAAGACCTGGCCATCGTGCAGCCGGCCGAGCGCCTGGCGCGGCGTCTGGTGTGGCTTACATACTGCGCGGTGACCGGTGGTGAGATGGGCCGACGCAGGCTCACGATCAAGCAGACCCAACTGGCCTTGATGATGTCCTTGTCACGCCAGACCGTGAACCAGCTGCTGCGTGCCTTGGAGCAGCGCGGCGTGATCCGCCTGTCGTATGGGCTGATCGACGTGCTGGACACCCAGGCGCTGGTGGATGCAGCCATGCTGACGCCGGTCGAGCGCCGCTTGCTGGAGCGTTCTGGTTTTTTCCTTCCGGCCTCGTCCTGATCATGCGCTGATCGACTTGAGCTCAGTGTCCATCGGGCTTCTGAGGTTTTTCCCTGATTTGTCGTTGTCTTGACATGGATGCGCGGCCGGCTTGCGCACCATGGCGCCATCTTTGATCCCACGCATGTTTTCGAGGAGATGGTCATGTCCAGACAAACGCTTTTTGCCGCAGGCCGCCTGCCTGCACTGGGGGCCGTGGCGCTGGCTGCGCAGGCCGCCTTGATGGCCGGGGCCCATGCCGCGCCGGCCTTTCCCAATCAGGAGACGGTGTGCAGCTTCAATGCGGCACGCGAACAGCAACGTGCGGCCTCGGCACAGAACTTCGGCATGCCCACGGTGTCGCAGATGCTGGTCAATGGTGCGCTCGTGTGGACGGCCGGTGCAGCCAATGCCGCGCCGGTGTTCAAGCCGGGCGACACCGTGACGCTCAAGGGCAGCGGCTTCGGGCAGGGCACCGACATTGACTTCAGCAAGATCATGATCGGCAACGCCCGTGTGCTGGAGACCGATCTGGTGATGTACGAGCAGAAGCTCGATCTCATTTCCACGGCCAACTATGAAACCGGTGTGGTGCGCAGCAGCTGGCCCAAGGACGTGCTGGCCTGGTCGGACACGCAGGTGCAGTTCCGCGTGCCACCGCATGCCAGCAAAGGGCCGCTGAAGTTGCAGGTGCAAAAGCGCACGGGCTACAACAACTCGCTGATCAAGTCCGGCCCGCACAACGTGATCGATGCGCAGGTCTACCGTGTGCCGGCGCCCGCCAACCCCAATTGCGATGTGGTGTCCACGCTGTCGGAAGAGACCAAGGCCATCACGCCGATCGATGTGGCCGTGAGCAACCCGAGCTTTGCCGCCATGGTGACACTGGGGCGACAGATGTTCTGGTCGTATGACTACAACCTGGGGCTGAGCCACAAGTTCAAGAACCTCGACTGGGACAAGATCCTCGGCTACAAGACGACGGACCCGTACACACGGGCCGCCGCCGACCCGCTGACGCTGTTCGGGGCCTACAAGATCAACAGCAGCGAGGTGCCGGCGGAGGCTTACACCGATGTGTACTTCAAGCCCTATCCGCAGCTCAACCCCACGCCGGGCCTGCTGGCCATCGGGCCGCAGCTGACGGAGGGCAACACGAGCTCGACCGGCTGGGTGGGTTATCGCAAGGCCGAGTCCAACCACCCCCTGTTGGGCAAGGGTGCCTGGGCGGGCTTCAACTGCGCGTCCTGTCACGGCTACCGCATCAGCTACAGCAAGGGCGCGGGCACGGTCACCAAGGTGTTCCCCGGGCTGCCCAACCCGGGCTGGTCCATGAAGTGGGCGGTGCTGGGTGACAAGACCGGTGCCACCACGGCCACCTTCTCGTACATCACGGGCACGGAGCCGGGCCCGAGCTGGATGTCGGGCAGCAAGAACGTGGACAAGACCGCGCTGATCTACCACATGCCTGCTGGCGCAGCCGAAGCCACCA
>JACPOH010000278.1 GCA_016185075.1 Aquabacterium sp.
GCTATTACAGCCTGTCCCCCATGGAAGACGACTGCTTCACCATCACGGTCAAGCGCGTGACAGGTGGCAAGCTGTCGACCTGGGTGCACACCGAACTCAAGCCCGGCATGGTGGTGCGCATCGGCCAGCCACAGGGCCACTTCTGCTACCGTCAGCAATCGAAGATCCTGTTCATCTGCGCGGGCGCGGGCATCACGCCGTGTTACTCGATGCTCAAGTCGCTGCTGGGCTACCACATCCGCCCTGACCTGGCCATGTACGCCCAGTTCAGTGGCGCGCAAGACGTGATCTTCAAGGACACGCTGCAACGCTGGCGCAGCGAAGGTCTGAACCTGGTGACGGCGCTCAGCCGCCCCACTGCCGCAGACAAGGCCTCCGGCCGGTATGCCCCCACACTGGACGTGAGCAACATCGATACGCTGATGCCGGACTTCCGCGAGCGCGACATCTACCTGTGCGGGCCGCAAGGCTTCATGGACAAGGTCGTCAACATCCTCAAGGAAAAGGGCTACGACCTGGGCAAGCTCGACAGCGAACGCTTCGTCGCCCACGAGATCAAACCGCTCACGCCGGATGACTTCAAGGCCGCACAAGCGGAGATCTACTTCCGGCACCTGGACCGCCGCATTCAATTGACGGAGGCTGACCAGGGCCTGAGCCTGATGCAGATCGCCGAGCGGCACGAGGTACCGATCGAGACAGGCTGCCGGCAGGGCATGTGTGGCACATGCAAATTGATTCTTCGAGAAGGTGACGTCGTCGGCAATATGCTGGGCAATGCGGTGTATCTTTGCACCGCTTTCCCCGCGTCGAACAAATTGGTGCTCGACGCCTGAGGGTGCTCACAGGCGCCCATTGACGCACTTCAAGGTTTAGTCATGCTTCTGCCCTTGCGCATGCTGTTGTTATGCGTGCATTTCGTGCTGGCCAGCCTGCTCGGTCTGCTGGTCAGCCTCTGCCGCCCCTTCAACCCGGACAACAGCCGGATTGCGGCACGTTTGTACGCGGTACCAGCCACCCTCATCATGGGCATGAAGATGCGCCTGGACATCGATGGTGTGCTCAAGCACAAACGGCCGGCTGTGATCGTGGCCAACCACCTCTCGAACTACGACCTGTTCGTGTTCGGGCATGCGGTCCCGCCTCGAACCGTCACCTTGGGCAAGACCAGCCTGAAGTGGGTCCCCTTGTTTGGCCAGCTTTACTGGCTGGCGGGCAATGTGCTGATCGAGCGCGGCAACGCCATCCAGGCCAAGAAGGCCATGCTGACCACCACGGACACGCTGCAGCACAAGGACATGACGATCTGGGTCTTTGCCGAGGGTACGCGCGGCCACGGCAAGGGCCTCGCACCACTGAAGAAGGGCGCCTTCCAGATGGCCATCAATGCGGGTGTGCCCATCATCCCGCTGTGCGCCAACAACTACGTGCGTGGCATGAACCTCAATCGTCTGAGGGGCGGCACGGTCGTGATGCGGGCACTGGAGCCCATCCCCACCGCGGGCCTGACGCTCGATGACTTGCCTGAGCTGATGGCCAAGTGCCATGCGCAGATGAAGGCCTGCATCGACGAACTGGACCAGGAAGCCGGCACCACCGCAGCCCGGGCATGAACGCGCCCGAGCAGAACAGCCAGGGGCAGCGGATTGCCTTGCTGACCGGCCTGTACACCGCACAGGGCATCCCGTTCGGCTTCTTCACGCTGGCCCTGCCCGTGCTCATGCGTGATGCGGGCTGGTCCTTGACCGCCATCGGCTTCCTGCAATTCCTGGCCTTGCCCTGGGGCATCAAGTTCCTGTGGGCACCAGCCTTGGACCACCATGGTTCGCGGCGCAGCTGGCTGATGTTCTTTCAGTGCAGTGCCTGCCTGATGGCCCTGATCCTGTCGCAGATGGGCCTGAAAGCCGGCAGCCTGATCCTGTTTGCGGCCGTGTTCCTGTTCAACCTGATTGCGGCGTCGCAGGACATCGTCACGGATGGCCTGGCCGTTCGGCTGCTGGGCGCCAAAGAGCGCGGCCTGGCCAACGCCATTCAGGTGGGCGCCTACCGGCTGGGCATGATCCTGGGTGGCGGGCTGCTGTTGTGGATCTTTGCGCACGAGGGCTGGCAGGTGATGTTCCTGTGCATGTCCGCGCTGCTCGCCTTGACCATCCTGCCTGTGCTGCCGCTGAAAGAGCCAGCGCGCCGACACGATGCACCCCCACGGCCCTCGGGCATGGCCCTGGTCATGGGCTGGCTCCATCGTGCCTTGGCGCCCGGCATGCTCGCCTTTTTCGGCCTGATCTTCTGCTTCCGCTTCGGCGACCAGATGCTGAACTCGCTTCTGCCCCCCTTCCTGCTGGACCACGGCGTGAGCAAGAGCACGATCGCCATCATGAAGGGCGCGGTGGGCTCGGGTACAAGCCTGCTGGGTGCCAGCGTAGGCGGCTGGTTGACCTACAAGATGGGCCGCCGCAAGGCCACGATCTTCGCCGGTCTGTCTCAGGCCGCGGGCTTTGGCCTGTACGTGGCCGTGGCCTTCGGGCTGGGCGGCGTCGAGCTGCTGTGGGCCGCGACGGTGCTCGAAGGCATCGTGGGCACGATGGCCACGGTGGTGCTGTTCACCCTGATGATGGACGCTTCCGACCCTGATCACGCTGGCACCGATTACACCTTGCTGGCCAGCGTGGTCGTGGCGGTCAGCAGCCTGGGCAGCCTGGCTGGCGGTGTGCTCGGCGACAAGCTGGGCTATGGCCCCACCTTTTTATTGGCCACCGGCCTGGCCGTAGCCGGCTGCCTGTTCGTGGTGTGGTGGCTGGACCACCATCCGACCAACGAGCGTGTCGCCGAAGCCTGGAACTGAGGCAGCTCGTCAACCGTTCGGGGCCGTGATCTTGCTCAGCGGGTTCATGGCCTGAGCCTGAGACGGCACGCTGTTGCTGGCCAGATCGGGCTGCTCGCCGTGCCAGGTCGGGTCCGGGATCGAGTCGAACACCTGCCGCAGACGCTGCCCCCAGCTCGTTCGGATCATCCGGAAGTAGGTGTTGGTCTCATCGATGTTGATGAGCTTGTCGACCCGCAGCGAATCCCCCTCATAGACCATGAGGTCCAGCGGCAAGCCCACGGACAGGTTGGACTTGAGCGTCGAATCCATCGAGATCAGGGCGCACTTGGCCGCCTCCTGCAGCGGGGTCAGCGGAGTGACCACGCGGTCGATGACCGGCTTGCCATACTTGGACTCGCCAATCTGGAAATAGCACACCCCATCAATGCCCGCCTCGACGAAGTTGCCGGCCGCGTAGACATTGAACAGGCGCATGGTCTCGCCCTTGATCTGCCCGCCGATGATCAGGCTGCAGTTGAAGTCGATACCGTGCTTCTTGAGCGCGTCCGCGTCGCGCGCATGCACCTTGCGAACGGCGCTGCCGACGATGCGGGCCACGTCGAACAGGCTCTTGGCCGTCCAGATGGTGCAGGACTCGCCGTCAGAACCCTCGATCGTTTCGCTGCCCAGCAACTGCTTGACCGCCTGGGTGATGGCCAGGTTGCCGGCCGACAGCAGCACCAGCACGCGCTCGCCGGCTTGCTCGTACACCGTCATCTTGCGGAAGGTGCTGATCTGGTCCATGCCGGCATTGGTACGCGAGTCCGACAGGAAGACGAGTCCGGCATTGAGCCGCATGGCCACACAGTAGGTCATGATGAGATCACCGATTTGAGTTTGTACAGCGCGTCCAGCGCTTCACGAGGTGTGAGGGTATCCGGGTCGATGCTGGCCAGCAAGCTCAATGTTTGCGCTTCAGCCGGCGTCAGGGCTTCGCCGTGTGCACCAGCAAGGAGCGCGCCACCTTTGGCGGCGGCATGCGCCGCGAGCTCGTCCAGGTCCACGCCACCGGGTGCGCCCACCTGCGCAAACAGGTCGATCTGATCATCGGCATGGCGCTGCTGGGCCTCCAGCGACTCCAGTGTGGCACGTGCCTGCCTAATCAGCGAATGCGGCATGCCGGCCAGGCGCGCCACCTGTACGCCGTAGCTGCGGCTGGCCGGGCCATGCTGCAACTCGTGCAGGAACACGATGTCGTCGCCGGACTCGGCCACGCCCACATGCACGTTCAGCGCGCGGGGGTGCTTCTCAGGCAGCGCCGTCAGCTCGAAGTAATGCGTGGCAAAGAGCGTGAAGGACTTGTTCTTGTCGTGCAGGTGGCTGGCAATGGCACCGGCCAGGGCCAGGCCGTCAAACGTGGAGGTGCCGCGCCCGATCTCGTCCATCAGCACGAGGGACTGCTCGGTGGCACTGTGCACGATGGCCGCGGCCTCGGTCATCTCCAGCATGAAGGTGGACTGGGCGTTGGCCAGGTCGTCGGCCGCGCCGATGCGGGTGTGGATGGCATCGATGGGGCCGAGACGGCACGATGCAGCCGGCACGTACGAACCCATGGCCGCCAGCAGCACGATCAGGGCCACCTGACGCATGAAGGTCGATTTACCGCCCATGTTCGGGCCGGTGACGATCATCATGCGGCGGTTGGCATCGAAGCGGCAGTCATTGGGAATGAAGGCCGCACCGCTGGTTTCCATCAGGCGAGCCTCGACCACGGGGTGGCGCCCCTTCTCGATCTCGATGCAGGGATGCGGGCTGAAATCAGGGCGCGTCCAGCCCAATGTGGCGGCGCGTTCGGCCAATGCAGCCAGCGCATCCAAGGTGGACAAGGCGCGCGCCAGGGCGCCCAGCACCGCGATGTGCGATTGCAGGAAGTCGATCAGCTGGTCGAACAGGAACTTTTCGCGGGCCAGAGCGCGATCTTGTGCGGACAAGGCCTTGTCTTCAAAGGCCTTCAGCTCGGGCGTGATGAAGCGCTCGGCGTTCTTGAGCGTCTGGCGGCGCTGGTAATCCAGTGGCACCTTGTCGGCCTGGCTCTGCGTGACCTCGATGTAAAAGCCGTGCACCTTGTTGTACTGCACACGCAGGTTGCCAATGCCGGTGCGGGAGCGCTCGCGGGCCTCCAGCTCCAGCAGGAAGGCGTCGCAGTTCTGCGAGATGGCGCGCAGCTCGTCCAGATCGGGGTCAAAGCCGGTGGCGATGACGCCGCCGTCGCGCACCATCGCCGCGGGTTCCTCGAGCACGGCCCGTCTCAACAGCGCAAGGCACTCCGCCGGGACTTCCAGATCGCTCAGCATCTTTGCGAGCAGCGGCGCGCCGCGCGGAACCGCGGGCTTGAGCTCGGGCAGCAGGGCGA
>JACPOH010000279.1 GCA_016185075.1 Aquabacterium sp.
CTTGGGGTGGTGCACGGTGAGGCGCATGGGGATGGGGTAAGGCTCGCGCATGCCTTCGGGCGCGGTGGCATCGATGCCGTTCTTGACCATGCCGCCCTCGAACAAGGTGCCTGAGGTGATGGATTGGCCAACCAGCACATGGTCCCAGGCCAGCACCTTGCCCTGCTCATCAAAGCCGATGCGGGCCTGGTGCAGGTGCATGGGGCGGTAGTAGCCACCACGGATGTCGTCCTCCCGGCTCCAGACCATGCGCACAGGCGCGTTCAGGCCCGCTGCGCGCGCGGCCTTGGCGATTTCACAGGCTTCGACCACATAGTCGCTGGTGCCCACGGCACGACGGCCGAAACCGCCACCGGCCATCTGCACGTGCATGGTCACCTGCTCGGGTTTGAGGCCCAGGACACGTGCGGCGGCGTTGCCATCCACACCGGGGAGCTGCGAACCCACCCACAGCTCGGCCTTGCCGTCGCCCAGCTGCACCGTGCAGTTCAAGGGCTCCATCGGCGCATGGGCCAGGTAGGGGAAGACGAACTCGGCCTCGATGCGCCGCGGGGCCTTGTCCATGGGCGACATGTCCGCATCGAAGTGGCGTGGGCCCGGCTGCCTGGCCAGCTCGCGGTACTGGGCAAGTTGCTTGTCGCTGTCGACCTTCTCGACCGTGGAGGTGTCCCACTGCAGCTTGAGCGCATCACGCCCCTGCTTGGCCGGCCAATAGCCGTCGGCCACCACGGCCACGCCTTCGGCGCCACGGTCCAGCGGCACGCGCAGTACGGCCTTCACGCCCTTGATGGCGCGTGCGGCACTGTCGTCCACCGACTTCAGGCGCGCGCCGAACACCGGTGGGTGGGCCACCACGGCAGTCAACTGGCCAGGCAGGTGAACGTCGATGCCGAAGTCCTGGCGGCCGCTGCTCTTGGCTTTCGCATCCAGCCGATTGGTGGGCTTGCCGATGAGGCGGAAGTCCTTGGGGTCCTTGAGCGCGACCTTCTGGGGCAAGGGCTGAGCCATCGCGGCCTCGGCCAATTCGCCATAGCCGAGCTTCAGGCCACCCGGGCCCATGACCGCACCAGACTGCGTGCGCAGCGTGGCCACATCCACCTTCCAGCGGGCGGCGGCGGCCTGGAGCAACATGGCCCGAGCGCGCGCGCCCAGTTCGCGGTATTGCGTGAAGCTGTGCTTGATCGAGTTGGAGCCACCCGTGAGGTGGATGCCCCAGAGCGGGTCGGCGTAAGCCGGGTCGCTGGAGCCGTGTTCCGCGCGCACCAGGGTCCAGTCGGCATCCAGCTCCTCAGCCAGGATCATGGGCAAGGCCGTCAGCACGCCTTGACCGAACTCCAGGCGGTTGATGACCACGGTGACTTCACCGTTGGGCGCGATCCGCACGAAAGCCGATGGCTGCTGGGTGGGCTTGAGTGACTCATCAGCGGCCGCACCGCCTTGCGCGGCGCTGGTCAAAGGAAAGGCGCCGATGGCCAGGCCACCAATGCCGGCGAGCTTCAGGAAGCTGCGACGAGGCAAGGCATGGGCGCCATCAGGCTGCTGACGCGCCAACAGGTGTTGCAAGGCGCGCGGGATCTCACGTTGGTCAATGTGGCTCAACATGGCAGCTCCTTCAGGCGAGGGCACGGGCCGCATCGGCCACGGCAGCGCGGATACGGGCATAAGTACCACAGCGGCAGATGTTGCCGGCCATGGCCGAATCGATTTCAGCGGCGCTGGGCTGCTTGCCACGCGGCAGCGATTTGAGGAAGGCTGTCGCGCTCATGATCTGGCCGCTCTGGCAGTACCCGCACTGGGCCACGTCGTGCTTGACCCAGGCCGCGTGCACCGCAGCACCCACGCGGTCATGCCCGTCGGTCACGGCCTCGATCGTGGTGATCTTCCTGCCCTCCGCGGCCGAGATGGGCGTGACGCAGGAGCGGATGGCCTGGCCGTCCAGATGCACGGTGCAGGCACCACACTGGGCCGCGCCGCAACCGAACTTGGTGCCAGTCATGCCGAGCGTGTCGCGCAAGGCCCACAGGATGGGGGTGCCGGGGTCGGCGTCGACCGTGTGCTCCCGGCCGTTGACGTTGAGCTTGCTCATGGTGGTCTCTCTCCGTTGGGTGGGCCAAACCGCAGGATCGTAATGGACTTTGCAAGACGCCGCTCAGTGCAGGCCGCTGCGCCCCTTGCCGCGTTGCGGGCAGCCACGATGTGGCATGCTCCGCCCCGGCCGCATCGGACACCTGCCGTCGCCAGTCGGTCTGGCACGGTGCCACAGCACGCCAGCCTTCTGCATTCCGGAGCCCTCATGCCATCCAGGCTTTCTCGCCTCAACTCTCCCAACATCACCTGGGCTGCCTGGCTGCTGCTGGCCGCCCTGTCGGGCTGCGCATCGGGCCCCAAGCCCACGGCATCCTCGCGCGCTGCCGGCCCGGCACCTGTCCAGGCGGCATCCTCGGCCGACACAGGGCAGCCGCTTCAAGCCAATACCAAGGCCACTACCATCACGGCCAACGCCGCATCAACCGATGAACGCTTCGCGCAATGGATCGCGAACTTCCGCGAATCCGCCCGCGCAGCCGGCATCGACGAGGCCACGCTGCGTGCTGGGCTCGATGGTGTGCGCCTGCGTCCACGCGCGGTCGAACTGGACCGCGCCCAGCCGGAGTTCACGCGTGCCTTGTGGGATTACGTGGATGCCATCATCTCGCCGACACGGATCGCAGCGGGCCAGCAAAAGCTGGCGCAGCTTCGGGTGGAGGCCGACGCGGCCAGCAGCCGCTACGGCGTCCCCGGCCCCATCCTGATGGCCGTGTGGGGTCTGGAGAGCAACTACGGCAGCAACTATGGCGATGTGCCTGTCTTCGATGCCCTGGCCACGCTGGGTTTCGAAGGCCGCCGTGAGGCCTGGGCGCGCGGCGAGTTGCTGGCCGCGCTCAAGATCCTGCAGCGCCGCGACATCGAGAAGGAACGCATGATCGGCTCATGGGCTGGGGCCATGGGACAGACCCAGTTCATGCCATCGTCCTACCTGGCCTATGCGGTGGATGCCGATGGCGACGGCCGCCGTGACATCTGGGGCAGCATGGCCGATGTGCTGGCCTCCACGGCCAACTTCCTGGCGCGTTCGGGCTGGCGAGCCGAAGAAAGCTGGGGCACCGAAGTGCAGCTGCCTGCCGACTTCGACCCGGCCCGTGCCGATCCGGCTTTGCGACAGACCTCGGCGCAATGGGCTTCGGAGGGCGTGCGCGCGATGGACGGCACCGTCTTGCCCGCACTGGCCGATGCGTCCATCCTGCAGCCAGCTGGCGCGCGTGGACCGGCTTTTCTGGTGGGGCGCAACTACCGCACCATCCTGCGCTACAACAACTCGATGAGTTATGCGCTGACCGTGTGTCTGCTTTCCCAGCGCATCGCCGGCGGCCCTGCCGTACAGGCCAGTTGGCCGAGAGACCTGCGGGCACTCAGCCGCAGCGAGGTCCAGGTCATGCAAGCCGCCTTGAACCGCAAGGGTTTCGACAGCGGCAAGCCCGATGGCCAGATGGGCCCGGCCACGCGCAATGCCTTGCAGCAGTATCAGCGCAGCATCGGCTTACCGGCAGATGGCTACCCGACCGCCGATTTGCTGACCCGCCTGCAGCAGGAACAGTGAGGCAACAGGCGCTCAGCAGCGGCCCGAACGCCGGCTACGTGGGTTCAGTTTGTCCAGCTCGGCCAGTTGCTGCTTGAGCAGGATCACCAAGGTGCGCGCGTCATCCACCGGGAGCGACAGGCAACTGACGACGGCGCCCTCTTCACGCGCCGGCCGAGGCAAGACCAGCACGTCCACGCCCAGCTCGATCAGGCCTTTGTCGTGGCGGGCAGATTTCAGGCGCTGGATTTCGATGTTGTAGGTTTTCATGGGTGTTGTGCTGCGAGTCAATCAATGCGGAATTGTCGGGCCAAGTGGCCACGGAAAACCGTCCACTGCGCTTCAGCTTGCACCCGCTTGCGCCAGTGCCCACTGAACGTGCTCGCCCACGAGTGGGACATCCACACCGGCAGGGGGCTGGCTCAACCAGTTCGACAAGGCTCCGCGCAGGGCCTGGCGTGTGGCCGCATCCCGCTCGGCCCGCAGGGCATTGCCCATGGCCACGGCGATGTTGCGCTGCCAGCTCGAAAAACCGATGCGCCGAATCGGACTGCCCTCCGTGAGGCGCAGGAAGGTGGCCTCATCCCAGGACCACAGCTGCAGCAAATCGGGGTTGGCCAGTGCCGGCCGCACATCGAAGTCAGGCAGCACGGCACGGCGGGCGAACTTGTTCCAGGGGCAGATCAGCTGGCAGTCGTCGCAGCCGTAGATGCGGTTGCCCATCAAGGGACGCAGCTCAAGCGGGATGGGCCCGCCCTGCTCGATGGTCAGGTAAGAGATGCAACGCCGCGCATCCACCAGGCGCTCGCCCACGATGGCCTGCGTCGGGCAGACACAGAGGCAAGGCGATGTCGACAAAGATCTCGCCGAGGAAGAAGGCCGACCCCGCCTCGCGCGACAGCAGCAAGGTGTGCTTGCCTCGCCAGCCCAGGCCGCTGCGGCTGGCCAGTTCCACCTCGAGCACGGGGGCGGAATCCGTGAACACGCGGTACCCGAAGGGCCCGATGTGCTCGGCCAGCTTGTCGGCCAGCTTCTGCAAGCGGGCACGCAGCACCTTGTGATAGTCCCGCCCTCGCGCATACATGGACACGGCAGCGGCGGCGGGCCGCTTGAGCCGATCCCACTCGATTTGCTGCCACGCGCCTGCTTGCACGGGCAGGCTCGACGGCAGGTAATCCATGCGCGCCGTGATCACCCGCACCGTGCCCGGAACCAGTTCCGCAGGCCTGGCCCGCTTGAGCCCATGGCTCGCCATGTAGTGCATCTCCCCGTGGAAACCGCGCGCCAGCCAGTCCAGCAAAGGGGCCTCGGCACTTGACAAATCCACATCAGCTACGCCAATCTGAGAAAATCCCAGTTCTGTCGCCCATTGACGCAAGTTGGCCATCACCACATCGAGGTCGGCTGCCCTGCCTGATTCCCCCGGATGAACACCCGGTTGAGGTGACTGAAGTACATGACGCATGTGACGATCGTAGCAAGCCCTGAAGCCAACGCGGCCAAACCGCCTGTCGCGGCCAGCGACTTCATCTGGAGCGATGAAGCCGCGTGCGCAGCCATGGCCGCAGATCTGGCCCAAGCCATGAAACCCGGCTTGCTGGCGGGCGATTCGGCCTACATCGAACTGCACGGCACGTTGGGCGCTGGCAAGACCACCTTCACACGCCATCTGCTGCGCGCGCTGGGCGTGCAAGGGCGCATCAAGAGCCCCAGCTATGCCGTGGTGGAACCGCATGACGTACCAGGCATGGCCATCCACCACTTCGATTTCTACCGCTTCAATGACCCACAGGAGTGGGAGGACGCGGGCTTCCGCGACCTGTTTGCCGCCCCCGGCCTGAAGCTGGCCGAGTGGCCCGAAAAAGCGGCGGGCCTGCTGCCGCGCGCCGACTTGCAAATCCACATCCAGCCACCACCTCAGACGGATCAGGGCGAACAGCGCACGGTGCGCGTCGAGGCCTTCAGCCAGGCCGGGCAACAGGCCTTGATGGCCCTGAACAAGGTGCGCCCCCTTGAAGCCACGGGAGCCCAGGCTCATGGATAAGCCACGTCAGCCACACCGCCGCCGCCTGCTCAAGCAAGCCTTGGGCGGTGCCTTGATCATGGTGCTGGGCCCCAAGGAGCTGGCTTTCGGTGCCCAGTTGCTGGCCGTGCGTGTCTGGCCGGCGGCGGACTACACCCGCGTCACGCTCGAATCGGACATCCCGCTCAACGCCACGTTCTTTTCGGTGCCCAGCCCCAATCGGCTGGTGATCGACATCGAAGGCCTGGAAATCAGCCCCCAGTTGCGCGAGATCGTCAGCAAGGTGCGTTCGGACGACCCCTTCATCGCCGGCGTGCGCGTGGGCCAGAACCGCCCCAAGGTGGCCCGCCTGGTGCTGGACCTCAAACAGGCCATCAAGCCACAGGTGTTTGGCCTGCCCCCCGTGGCAGCCTACCAGCACCGGCTGGTCTTTGACCTCTACCCCACCCAGCTGGCCGACCCCAAACTGGCCTTGCAACAAGCGCCTGCCTCATCGCCCGCCCAGACCCCTCCCAGCGCCGCAAGCGGGGCCAGCGCGGCGGCTGGCAATGCGCCAGGCTCGGGCAATGTCGCACCGCCTGCGGGCGGCAGCCCCGGCGCTTACGTGTCGGCACCAGGCACCTCGCCCAATGCGGCGCGGCCCGCCCTCCCAGGCGCCCAGTCCGACCAGGCCGCCGAGGCCATGAACGATGCCCTGGGCGACTTCATCGGCGGGCTCAAACGTGCCCCCCAAGCCGGTGACAAGGCTGTCGCCAAGGCGGCACCTGCTCGCCCTGGCGACAAGGTTGCGGCAGACAAGCCCACGGACAAGCCTGCCGACAAGCCTGCCGACAAGCTGGCTGACAAGGGGGCAGACAAAGCAGGTGACGAGCCGCCCATGGGCAATGCCAAAGCCGGCGCGCAACGCCTGGTGATCGTGGCACTCGATGCCGGCCATGGCGGTGAGGACCCTGGCGCCATCGGCCCGAGCGGGCTGTACGAAAAGGACGTTGTATTGAAGGTCGCCCACAAGCTGCGGGCCCTGATCAACGCCCAGCCCGGCATGCGCGCCATGCTCACACGCGAGTCTGACTACTTCGTGCCTCTGCATGAACGTGTGGTCAAGGCGCGCCGCGTGCAGGCCGATCTGTTCGTGTCGATCCACGCGGATGCCTTCATGAACCCGCAGGCGCGCGGCGCTTCGGTGTTCGCCTTGTCCGAAACGGGCGCCTCCAGCGCCGCCGCGCGCTGGATGGCCAAGCGGGAAAACGCGTCCGACCAGGTCGGTGGCGTCAACATCAAGAACAAGGACGCCACCGTGATGCGCGCCTTGCTCGACATGTCCACCACAGCCCAGATCAAGGACAGCATCAAGTTGGGCAACGCCGTGCTCGGCCACCTGGGCAAGATCGGCAAGTTGCACCGTGGCAAGGTCGAGCAAGCCGGTTTTGCCGTGCTCAAGGCCCCCGACATCCCGTCCATCCTGGTGGAAACCGGCTTCATCTCGAACCCCGAGGAGGAAGCCAAGCTGCAGGACGACGCGTACCAGAGCGATCTGGCGGACGCGCTGCTGCAAGGCATCCAGCGCTACTTCGCCAAGAACCCGCCGCTGGCACGCAACCGCGCGTTGTAAGCCGGCCCGGTGGCCGGCTCGGGTCAGGTCGCCGTTGCAGCGGCCTTGCGGCCAGCACGCCAGGCGCCAAAGATGGCCAACGCGCCTGGCACCAGGATCATCGCCCAGATGATCTTGTCCAGATGCGTCTTCACGAAGGGAATGTTGCCGAAGAAGTAGCCCGCCAGCGTGACGCCACCCACCCACAGCATGCCACCGCTGACGTCATACAGCGTGAACTTGCCGCGGCTCATGGCCGATACGCCAGCCACGAAGGGCGCAAACGTACGCAGGAAGGGCATGAAGCGGGCCAGCACGATGGTGATGCCGCCGTACTGTTCGTAGAAAGCATGGGCCTGCTCGAAGGCTTTCTTGTTGAAGAAGCGGGACTGCTCCCACTGAAAGACCTTGGGCCCCAACTTGCGCCCGATGGCGTAGTTGCTCTGGTTGCCGGCGATGGCCGCCACCGTCAGCAGGCCGATAGACAAAGGCAGGTTCATCATGCCCAGGCCGCACAAGGTGCCCACCACGAACAGCAGCGAATCACCCGGCAGGAAAGGCATGACCACCACACCGGTTTCCACAAAGATGATCAGGAACAGCAGGGCGTAGACCCAGGGCCCGAAATCCTGAACGAACACCATCAGGTGTTTGTCAACGTGCAGGATGAAGTCAATCAGAAAGTGTGCGATGTCCATGGCGGCGCATTATGGCCGGGATTGGTGTCACAGCCCCTCCCCGGGGCGGGGGCCTTCTACAATAGCGGGATGACGCCTGAGCCCGCCCGCGACCCTGCTTTTTCGGATGACGCAAACACCCCTGGCCCAGCCGCGCCTCGGCGCAGCATTCAGGAACTGCCCGATGAGCTGATCAGCCAGATCGCCGCCGGCGAGGTGATCGAGCGCCCCGCCTCGGTGGTGCGCGAACTGGTGGACAACGCCCTCGACTCCGGTGCCAGCCAGATCACGGTCAAGCTGCTGGCGGGTGGCGTGCGCCAGATCCTGGTGGAAGACGATGGCTGCGGCATCCCCGTGGCCGAGCTGCCTTTGGCGCTGCGCCGGCACGCCACCAGCAAGATCCGCTCGCTGGATGACCTGGAGCATGTGGCCACCATGGGTTTCCGGGGCGAGGCCCTGGCCGCCATTGCCTCGGTCTCTGACACCTCCTTGTCCAGCCGGACGCCGGACGCGGCCCACGCCCACCGGCTGGATGCGCGCTCCGGCGAGCTGAGCCCCGCTGCCCGCGCCGTGGGCACCAGCGTGGAAGTGCGTGAGCTGTTCTTCAGCACCCCGGCCCGCCGCAAGTTCCTCAAAAGCGAAGCCACCGAACTGGCGCACTGCCTGGAAGCCGTGCGCCGCCATGCCCTGGCACGCCCCGATGTGGGCTTCAGCGTCTGGCATGAGGGCAAACTGGTGGAACAACTGCGCCCCGGCACCCCGGCCCAGCGCCTGGCCGACGTGCTGGGCGACGAGTTCGTGCGCACCAGCCGCGAGGTGGATCTGGCCATCGGCCCCATGCGCATCCACGGCCGCGCCGGCCTGCCCGATGCCGCCCGCTCTCGTGCCGACTGGCAGTACTGCTATGTGAACGGCCGCTATGTGCGCGACAAGCTGCTGGCACACGGTGTGCGCTCGGCCTATGAAGACGTGCTGCATGGCTCGCGCCAGCCCACCTACGCCCTGTTCATCGAGATCGCGCCGGAGCTGGTGGACGTGAACGTGCACCCGACCAAGATCGAGGTGCGCTTCCGAGATTCGCGCCAGGTGCACCAGGCTGCGCGCCGTGCGGTTGAGAGTTCGCTGGCGCTGTCGCGCGCGGCTCAGCCCCCGTCTGACGGGGGGGACACGGCCCCGGTGCCAGCATCGGCGCCTGAAGCCCCCCGTGCCGCATCGCTGGCACAAGCCCTTGAACCGGTGCGCACCAACCCCACCGAGCAAACCGCCCTGCCCTGGGCCCGCGCGCAAGACAGCGCGCCCGAGCGCCGCTGGGCCGGTTGGCCTGGCCAGCAAACCTCGCCCTCGGGTGCCACGGTCTTGTCGACCTCATCGGCCTCATCCGTTTCGTCGGCACCCGACCCCTTTGCCGACCTGAACCTGCCGCGCATCGTCGCCGCAGCGCAAGACAGCGATGAAGCGGCCGTGCTGTCGCGCCCCCTGGAGGCCGCGAACACGCCTGACATGCCTTCTCGGCAAGGTGACGCCAGCCCACCCCAACCGGCCGCCATAGCTGGCTCGCCGGCAGGCCAGATGGACGACAGCCATGAGTGGCCTCTGGGCCGTGCCGTGGCGCAGATCGGTGGCATCTACGTGCTCGCCGAAAACGCCAAGGGCCTGATCATCGTGGACATGCACGCCGCGCACGAGCGTGTGGTGTACGAGCGCCTCAAGGCCCAGCTCGCGCACGAACGGCTGGAAAGCCAGCCTCTGTTGATCCCGCTGACCTTTGCCGCCACCCCGCAAGAGGTGGCCACGGCCGAGAGCCAGCGCGAGGCCTTGCTGGCCCTGGGTCTGGACGTGGACGCCATAGGCCCGGGCAAGCTGGCGGTGCGCTCGCTGCCCATGGCCCTGACGCAAGCCGATGGCGTGGAGCTCACCCGTTCGGTGCTGGCCGAGCTCGCCCAGATCGATGCCAGCGACGTGATCAAGCGCGCGCAGCACGAACTGCTGGCCACCATGGCCTGCCACGGCGCGGTGCGCGCCAACCGCCGCCTCACCCTGACCGAGATGAATGCCCTGCTGCGCGACATGGAAGCCACCGAACGCGCCGATCAGTGCAACCATGGCCGGCCCACCTGGCGCCAGCTCACGTTGAAAGAACTCGACGCCCTCTTCCTGCGTGGTCGCTGACCCGCGCTGCCGCTTTGCCGGACCCTCTATGACCGAACGCAAGAAACTGAGCCTGACCAAGCCGGATCAGGCCCCCACCGACGCCACGGGCGGCACCTACCGCAAACCACCCGTGCGCGGCGCGGGCAGTGCCCCACGCAAGCGCATGACGGCGGCAGAAGCTGCACAAGCGCGCGAAGAGGCGGCCAGGCGCGAGCAACAGGCACCGCGCCGTGAAGAGCAGGCTCCCCGGGGGGCTTACCGCGATGAGCGAGCTGACCGCCGTGCTCCCCGAGGTGATCCGCGTGGCGACCAACGCGGCGACGCCCGTCGGGCCCACGGCGCACGCGACGATGGCCGACCGACCGAGCAGGCGCCGTCTCGCCGTGACCACCGCCGTGCCGAGGGCCGCGATGCCAGCCGCCCACCGCGTGAAGCCGGCGTCCACCAGACCACCCCGCCAGCCGCCCCCCGCGAAGACGACGGCCGCCTGCGCCTGTCCAAGCTGATGAGCGAAAAAGGCCTGGCCTCGCGTCGTGAAGCCGACGAGTGGATCGAGCAAGGCTGGGTCCGCGTCGACGGCGAGGTCGTGTCCGAGCTGGGCACGCGCGTCTTCCCCGACCAGGTCATCACCATCGACCCGCTGGCCCGCACACAGCAGGCCCAGCGCGTCACCATCCTGATCCACAAGCCCATCGGCTATGTGAGCGGCCAGGCCGAAGACGGCTACGAGCCCGCCGTGGCCCTGATCAAGCCCGAGAACCGCTGGAGCGACGACAAGCTGCCCATCCAGCTCACGCGTGGCCACCTCAAGAACCTGGCCCCCGCGGGCCGTCTGGACATCGACTCGACCGGCCTGCTCGTGCTGACGCAGGACGGCCGCATCGCCAAGCAGCTGATCGGCGAAGACTCCGGCATCGAAAAGGAATACCTGGTGCGCGTGGTGGCCATGGGGCAGGAAGACGCCGAGAACGTGTCCGCCGTCGTGCCGCCCGAAGCCATCGAGCGCTTGCGCTTCGGCCTGGAGCTGGACGGCCGCCAGCTCAAGCCGGCACAGGTGTCGTGGCAGAACGAGCAGCAGCTGCGCTTCGTGCTGCGCGAAGGCCGCAAGCGCCAGATCCGCCGCATGTGCGAGCAGGTCGGGCTCAAGGTGGTGGGCCTCAAGCGCGTGCGCATGGGCCGCATCACGCTGGGCAAGCTGCCACAAGGGCAATGGCGCTTCCTGAGGCCCGATGAGCGATTTTGAAGAGCGATTCCGATGAGCGCATCGCATGTGGCTGGCCTGCCGGACTGGGTCATCGTGGTCGCGCTGGGCATGCTGACCGGCCTGCAGCCGGTGACCACCGACCTGTACCTGCCCGCCCTGCCACAGATGCAGCAGGCTCTGGGGCTGACGACCGCCGCCGCGCAATGGACGCTGTCGGTGCTGATCCTGTCCTTCGGCATCGGGCAACTGGTGTGGGGGCCGATCTCCGACCGCCTCGGGCGGCGCCCCGTGTTGCGCTGGGGACTGGGGCTGTATGTGGTCGCCAGCCTTGCTGCCACGCTGGCCAATGACCTGCCTGTGATGCTGCTGGCGCGCGTGGTGCAAGGCGTCGGCCTGTCCGCCTCGGTGATGTGCGGCCGCGCCATGATCCGCGACCTGTATGTACCCGAGCAAGGCGCCCGCATGATGGCGCGCGGCATGTCCGGTCTGGGCGTGATCGCGCTGCTGGGCCCCATCCTGGGCGGGCTCACTGCCACCTACCTCGGCTGGCGCGCGACGATGAGCGTGCTGGCCATTTTCGGCAGCGTCATCCTCGTCTTCGTGTGGTTGAAACTGCCCGAGACCCTGCCCCCATCGCGCCGGCAGGCCCACCTGCACTGGGGCGCCATGGCGCGCAACTGGTGGCAAATCGCCCAGCACCCCACCTTTCGTGCCCACACGCTGCTGACCTCGTCCACCTACGGCGGGCTGTACGCCTACCTGGCGCTGTCCTCGTTCGTGTTCATCAATGTGCTGGGCACCAGTCGCGCGCTGTTTGGCGTGTCCATGGCCAGCATCTCGCTGGCTTACCTGGGCGGCACCATCCTGTGTCGGCGTTGGCTGCCCAGGCATGGCCTGATCGGTACGGTCCGGCTGGCAGGCTGGTGTTCGTTCACGGGTGGCTTGATGCTGGTGGCCATCTCCATGTGGCAATGGTTCGCGGGCCACAACGTGCCCGCCTGGACGCTGCTGCCCGGCATGTGGGTCTACGCGTTTGCGCACGCCACGCACCAGTCCTGCGGGCAGACGGGGGTGGTGTCGGCCTTCCCCACCCGGGCCGGTGCCGCCTCGGCCCTGTCAGGCTTTCTGCTGTCGGCCACGGCCTTTGTGATCGGCACCCTGTTGTCGCTGTGGACAGCCCTGCCCGGTTGGGCCGACACCATTCACCCGATGACGCTCAGCATGGGCCTGGGCGGCGCCATCACGGCCTGGATCGCCTTGGGCCGCGTGCAGCGCGACGGCATTGCCAACGAAGACGCATGAGCCCCACCCAGCCCTCCGCCCTGCCGCCTACCTGGATCTTGGCCGGCCCCACAGCCTGCGGCAAGACGGCGGCCGCCCTGGCCCTGGCCCGCGACGTGGCCATCGAGATCATCAGCGTGGACTCGGCCCTGATCTACAAGGGCATGGACATCGGCACCGCCAAGCCCAGCCCGCAAGAGATGGCGGCCGTGCCCCACCACCTGATCGACATCCTCGACCCCACCGAGAGCTACAGCGCCGCGCGCTTCGTGCAAGACTGCACCCGCCTGATCGACGAGATTCGTGCACGCGGCCGCACGCCGCTGTTGGTGGGCGGCACGATGCTCTACATCAAGGCCCTGCTGGAGGGCCTGGACGACATGCCCGCCGCCGACCCGGCCATCCGCGCCATGCTCGATGCCCAGATGGCCGAACGCGGCAGCCCCGCCCTGCATGCCGACCTGGCCCAGGTGGACCCGGTCACCGCCGCGCGACTGGCACCGGGCGACACCCAGCGCATCCAGCGTGCGCTGGAGGTGTGGCACAGCACCGGTCAGCCCCTGTCGAGCTTCCACAAACGCGCGGGCCAGGCTGATGCACAGCCCGCCCACCACGCCATCCTCGTGTCACTGGAGCCTGTCGACCGCGCCTGGCTGCATGAACGCATTGCCTTGCGCTTCGAACAAATGATGCAGGCTGGCTTCATCGATGAGGTCATGCGCTTGCGCCAAAGGCCCGATCTGCACGTGGGCCTGCCCTCGATCCGCTGCGTGGGTTACCGACAGGTGTGGGAAGCACTCGATGCGGGCCTGGACCTGAGCCAACCCAGGGTGCGCCAGGACGTGATGGACAAAGGCATCGCCGCCACGCGGCAGCTGGCCAAGCGCCAGGTGACCTGGTTGCGCAGCATGCCGCAACGCATCGTGGTGCCCGCTGACCAACCCGGCGCGCTGGATGCGGTGCGGCACGCCTTCCTGCACACACCGTCCGCCGCATTCATGGGCGAGTGAGGCGCCGAAGCTTTCGTCAGCAAGCCACAGGCATCAAGCAGCAGGCTGCCAAATCCGGCGCGCCTTGATGTGGGTTAACGATGGGGCGCGATCGGCTGCTTAAGCTGGCGGCTCACCGAGAACCACCATGCCGCACGAACTGTTTCGCCACAAGGGCCACGCCTGCCTGATGTTTTCCGATCTGAGCGACGAAGGGGGAGGCGCTGTGCAGGCCAACCAGTTCCTCATCGTCAACGACGACACCGGCGCCATCATCGACCCCGGCGGGAACCTGGCCTACAGCGAACTGTACCTGGGCATGACGCGCCACTTCCCGCCCAGCCGACTGTCTGCCATCCTCGCCTCGCACGCGGACCCGGACATCATCGCCTCGCTTGACCGCTGGATGACGGCCACACCTGACGCGAAGCTGTATGTATCCACCTTGTGGGAGCGCTTCGTGCCGCACTTCTGCAAGCCGGGCAAAACCAATGGCCGTGTGGTGGGCATCCCCGATCAGGGCATGCGCATCCCCATTGGCAACAGCGAATTGATCGCCCTGCCCGCGCACTTCATGCACGCCGAAGGCAACTTCCAGTTCTACGACCCGCTCAGCCGCATCCTGTTCTCGGGTGACCTGGGTGTGTCCTTCACCACGGGCAAGCAGGCGCAACAGGCCATCAGCTCGCTCACACCCATGCCCGCCGGCATGGAGGCCTTCCACCGCCGCTACATGGTGTCCAACAAGGTCCTGCGCTTCTGGGCCCGCATGGTCCGCCAGTTGCCCATCGACATGATCGTGCCGCAGCACGGCGCCCCGTTGCAAGGCGCGGCCATCAAGCAGTTCATCGAATGGGTCGAGGGCCTGTCTTGCGGCATCGACCTGATGACCGACGCCAGCTACGCCATCCCGCGCTGATCAGCGCCCTCTCACGGGCAGGCTTGAGGCGCGGTCAATGCGCCCCGCCAGCGTCCACTGCAGCAGCAGACTTCTTGGGCTTGGCCAGCCACACAATCGGGATCAGGCACAGGAAGAGCACCGACGAGATCAGGTAGACATCATCGGCTGCCCGTGTGAAAGCTTGCTGGTCGATCAGGCGACTGATCTGCGCGGCGGCCTGCTCGAAGCTCATGCCCGTGTTCATCAGGGCATTGATGCCATCCATCGCGCCAGGGTCGGTGCGCGACACCTTCTCGGCCAGGTGCACATGGTGCATGGTGGCGCGGTCATCCCAAGCGGTGGCCACCATGGAGGTGCCCATGGCGCCGGCCGTGATCCGCACGAAGTTGCTCAGGCCCGAAGCCGAGGGGATGCGATCTGGCGTCAGGCCATTGAGCGTGATGGCGCTCAAGGGGATGAAGAAGAAGGCGATCGCGCCACCTTGCAGGATCGTGGGCACCAGGATGGTGTTGAAGTCCACCAGGGTGTTGAAGTGGGAGCGCATCCACATCACCAAGGCAAAGCCCAAAAAGGCGACGGTGGCCAGCCAGCGAGGGTCCATGCGCGTGACGTTCTTGCCCACGATGGGCGACAGCAGAATAGCCAGCAAGCCCACCGGCGCCACCGCCATGCCCGCCACCGAAGCGGTGTAACCCATGTACTGCTGCAACCACATGGGCAGCAGCACCACATTGCCGAAAAACAGGCCATAGGCCACCGACAAGGCAATCACCCCGAACAGGAAGTTGCGGCTGGCAAACAGGCGAAGGTCCACCACCGGATGCTCCTGCGTCAGCTCCCACACGAGGAACACGGCAAAGCCGATCAGCGCCACCAGGCCCAGGATCACGATCTGGCTGCTCTCGAACCAGTCCAGCTCCTTGCCCTTGTCCAGCATGATCTGCAGGGCGCCCACCCACAGCACCAGCAGGCTCAGGCCCACGGTGTCGATGGGCAGCTTCTTGGTGGGTGTCTCGCGGTTGGCATAGATGCGCCAGGTCACCAGGGCTGCGCCCAGGCCCACCGGGATGTTGATGTAGAAAATCCAGGGCCAGGACATGTTGTCCGTGATCCAGCCGCCCAATAGCGGCCCGGTGACCGGCGCCACCAGCGTGGTCATGGCCCACATGGCCAGCGCCATGCCGGCCTTGGCTGGCGGGTAACTGCTCAGCAGCAAGGTTTGCGACAGCGGGATCATCTGGCCCGCGACCAGGCCCTGCAACACCCGGAACGCGATCAACATCTCCAGTGACGAAGCCAGGCCGCACATCCACGAGGCCAGCACGAACAGCAGCACGCTGGCGGTGAAGAGGCGTACCGCGCCAAAGCGCTGGGTGAGCCAGCCCGTCAAAGGCACCGAGATGGCGTTGGACACGCCAAAGCTGGTGATGACCCAGGTGCCTTGCGTCGGGCTCACGCCCAGGTTGCCTGCGATGGCCGGCAGCGACACGTTGGCGATGGACGAGTCCAGCACGTTCATGAAGGTGGCCAGCGACAGGGCCACCGTGCCCAGGAACAGGTCACCGCCCTGCAGCGGCTTGGGTGCGTGCGATGGCGCGGCGCTCAAATCAGGCTCCAGAGCTCACAGCCCGTGTCGTTGCGGCATGCACCGCACGGCCCAGGTTGGCAGAGATGATGCGGTCCACCAGCTGGTCGGCATCCTTTTGCAGGTTGTCGAACACAGCGGTCTGCGCCACGGCCTGGGTGCGCGGCGCCTGCGCCAGCATCTGGCCGTCCTGCTTGCTCACGTCCACCTCCACTTCCATGGACAAGCCCACGCGCAGCGGGTGTGCCTTGACCTCGTCAGCCTGCAGCGTCACGCGCACCGGCACGCGCTGCACGATCTTGATCCAGTTGCCGGTGGCGTTCTGTGCGGGCAGCAGCGAGAACGCCGCACCGGTGCCGGCGCCCAGGCCGCTCACGGTGCCGTGGTAGACGACCTTGTGGCCGTACACGTCGGCCGTCAAGGTGGCGGGCTGGCCAATGCGCACGCGCTGCAACTGGCTTTCCTTGAAGTTGGCATCCACCCAAGGCTGATCCAGCGCGACCACGGTCATCAGCGGCGAGCCGGCTTGCACGCGCTGCCCGACCTGCACGCTGCGCTTGGCCACATAGCCATCCACCGGTGCCAGCAAGGTCACGCGCTTGAGCGCCAGGTAAGCCTCACGCACACGTGCGGCGGCACGCTGCACATTGGGGTGCTGCACCACCGAGGTCCCCTCCGTCAGGGACTGGTTGGAGGCCAGTTGTTCACGCGCGGTGACCAGCGCCGATTCGGCCGCCGCCAGGGCACTGCGTGCGGCCGTCAACTGCGACTGGGCGTGGTTGAACTCTTCCTTGCCCACCGCACCGCTGGCCAGCAGCGGCGCACGGCGGTTGACGTCATCTTGCGCGCGGGCCACTTCGTTTTGCGCCTTGCTCACATCGGCCTGGCGCACCTGGATCTGCGATTGCAGGCTGCCATTGTTGGCAAACAGGGTGCGCACCTCACGCACGGTCTGCGCCAGTTGCGCCTGGGCCTGGTCCAGCGCCACCTGCGCATCGACGGCATCCAGCTTGATCAGCAGCTGGCCGGCCTTGACCACGTCGGTGTCATCCGCATGGATCGCCAGCACGGTACCTGACACCTGCGGTGTGATCTGCACCACATTGGCCTGCACATAGGCGTTGTCGGTGTGCTCGTAACGGTTGGCCACCAGCGCGTAGTAAGCGCCGTAGGCAGCACCACCGAGCAGCACGGCCAGTGCAATCGCCGTCAGGGCCTTCTTGCGCGCAGGCTGGGCCTTGTCGGCGTTATGGGTCTGGGTCACTTGGTTGTCAGCGGTGCTCATGAGCGGTCTCCGGCCAGCAGCCCGGCCTTCGTGTTGTCAGTCGATGCGGTGGGGGCTTGGGGCGCTGCGGTTTGCAGCTGCCCGCCCAATGCGCGGATCAGGTTCAGTTGGGCATCCAGCGCCTGTGTCAACAGGTCGATGGCCTTGTGCCTTTGGGTCAACACGGCCGACTCCACGCTCAGCACGGTCAGGTAGTTGCCCAGGCCGGCCTTGTAGCGGGCCACGGCCAGTTCGTAAGCGGCCTCGACACTCTTTTGCGCCAGGCGTTGATCCTGCCGCTGGCGCGCCACAGATTGCGTCGTGCTGATCTGGTCGGCCACCTCCTGCACGGCCTGCAGGATGGTCTGGTTGTAGCTGGCCAGGGCCAGATCCTGCTCGGCCAGCTTGCCTTGCAGATTGGCCACGCGCTGCTGACCATCGAACAAAGGCAGGTGGATCGCGGGCATCAGCCCCCATTGCCAGCTGGTGGGCTTGATGAGCTGCTCCAGGCCGATGGCGTTGTAGCCGGCATAGCTGACCAGGTCCACATTGGGGTAGAACATGGCGCGCGCGGCATCCACCTGATGGCCTGCGGCCTGCGCACGCCACAGTGCGGCCATCACGTCGGGGCGGCGAGCCAGCACGTCCACCGGGATGTGCTCGGGCGATGGCAGGGGCTCCACCACATCCTTGATCCGCAGCTGGGTCAGGGCATCCGGCGCCTGGCCGGTCAGCATGGCCAGGGCATGGCGCATGCGGGTCATCTCGTCATCCCAGGCTTCGATCTGGGTTCGGGCTTCCGGCAAGGCGCCCTCACCCTGCTTGAGCTCGACGTTGGTGTCCAGGCCCGCCTGCACACGCTGGCGGATCAGGCCCAGCATCTCTTCGCGTTGCGCCAGCGTGCGCTCGCTGATCTCACGCTGGAACTGCGCGCGACCCAGCGCCAGATAGGCGCGCGCCACGTTCCAGGACAGCACCATGCGGGCCGCCTGCAAGTCGGCCTGAGCCGCACGCTTTTGCCCCACCAGGGCTTCAATCTCGGCGCGCTGGCGCCCGAACAGATCCAGCTCCCACTTGCCTTGAAGCTGCAAGGTGCCTGAGGTGATCGACGCACCAGCCAGTGGCGGTGGGTACCTGCCATGGCGAGAGAAATGCTGACGGTCGATCTCGGCCGATGCTTGAACCTGCGGTTGGTCCGCCCCACGCGAGGCAGCCTCCATGGCCTCGACCCGACGCAGTCTGGCCTGCGCCACCTGCACGGTCGGGTTGCCCGCCAGGGCCTGCTTCATCAAGGCATTGAGCTGCGGGTCACCATAGGCTTCCCACCACGCAGGCAACGGCTCGCTGGCTTCTTTGGCCTGCACAGGCTGCACGCCCAGCTTGCCGGCATCCAGGGCCTGCACGTCGGCTTGCAACTCGGGGTGGGTGGAACAGGCCGTCAAGGCGGCCAGCGTCAACGCAGAAAATGGAAGAAGACACGCCCTGCGAAGACGCGAGAAGCGATCTGACATTCAAAAGCTCCAGCGGGATCTTGTTGTCGTGTGGTTCAGCCGTGCCGTTCGGCGTCGGTTTCGTCACGCATGGCTTCGGCATTGGCCAACATGCGCCTCAACAAGGTCATCAAGGTTTGCCATTCGTCTCGGGTGAAGCCTTCCAGCAAACGGTTGGACACCTCGCACAACACGCCCGGCACAGGTGCGATGGCGTTCTCGCCTTCGGGCGTCAGGGCGAGATGGACAACACGGCGGTCTTCGGTGGAACGCTCGCGCTTGCACAGGCCCTTGGCCTCCAGGCGGTCGAGCGTACGGGTCAAGGCGCCCGCATCCAGCTGCAACTCGCGCGACAAGGCCGCCAGGGTGTTGCACTCGCCCTTGCTGATCATGAACATCGGCGTCCACTGCGCCTGGGTCAGCCCGTGGGCATCGAGGCGCTTGTCGGCCTGGCTCACCATGATCTGCACCACACGGCGCATGAGGTAGCCAAAGCTGTTTTCACGGGCCCAGTTGCCCTTGCTGTAAATCGGCGCGGCGGGCGCCTGGCCTGCGGCGATCTCGTTCGCCTCGGTCGGAGTAGTTGACGAATCAGTCATGGCGTTAATTTATTTGCCTACGCAAATATTGTCAAGGCATGATAATGGAACAAGTTTCACGAGTACGCGTCTCATGTCCCGCTCTGCCACCACCCCGCCACCGGCCGGCAAGTCCGTTCGGTCACTTCAGGACCTGAAGCCTTTTCTGCAGCCCTACAAGACCCGCATCGCACTGGCGCTGGTCTTCCTGCTGCTGGCGGCCCTGACCACCCTGGTGCTGCCCATCGCCCTGCGCGCGCTGATCGATCAGGGTCTGGTGGCCGCGGACCCGGGCCAACGCGTGATGGCCATGCGCGAGCACTTCCTGGCGCTGTTCGGGGTGGGCGTCGCCATGGGCTTGTTCTCAGCCTCGCGTTATTACTCGGTGACCTGGCTGGGCGAGCGCATCACGGCCGACATCAAGAGCGCGGTGTACGGCCACGTGCTCAAGCAGAGCCCCGAGTTTTTCGAGACCACGCAAAGTGGTGAGGTGCTCTCGCGCCTGACCGCCGACACCACCTTGATCCAGACCGTGGTGGGCACCAGCGTCTCCATGGGCCTGCGCAACGCCATCATGGCGGTAGGCGCACTCACCATGCTCATCGTCACCAACCCTTATGTGATGGCGCAGGTGCTGGGTGGCCTGGTGCTGGTCGTCATGCCGGCCATCGTCTACGGGCGCCGCGTGCGCCGGTTGTCGCGCGCCAGCCAGGACCGCGTGGCCGATTCCAGCGCGATTGCCGCCGAGGTGCTCAATGCAGTGCCCGTGGTGCAAAGCTACACCGCCGAAGGGCGCGAGGCCACACGCTTCGTCAAGGCCACCGAAAGCGCCTTCAAGACCGGCGAGCGCCGCATCCGCGCCCGCGCCGTGCTGGTGGCCTTCATCATCAGCGCCACCACCGGTGCCCTGCTGTGGGGCCTGTACCAGGGCACGCAAGCCGTCATGGACGGCAAGATCAGCGCCGGCCACATGGGCCAGACCGTCGTGTATGTGATCCTGCTCTTGAGTTCGGTTGCAGCGCTGTCCGAGGTCTATGGTGACATCCTGCGTGCAGCCGGTGCCACCGAGCGCCTGATGGAGTTGCTGGCGGCACGCTCCCCGATCCAGTCGCCTGCGCGGCCCGGTTTCTTGCCCGCCCCGAAAGGTGGCTCGCGCGTGACGCTGTCGGACGTGTCGTTCCACTACCCATCGCGGCCGGGCCAGACCGCGCTTGGCCACTTCAACCTGGTGGTCCACCCCGGCGAAACCGTGGCCCTGGTGGGCCCCAGCGGGGCAGGCAAGAGCACGGTCTTCCAGTTGCTGCTGCGCTTTTACGACCCCCAAAGCGGCCGCATCGAACTGGATGGCCAATCCGTGACGCAACTGAGCCTGGAAGACCTGCGACAGCGCATCGGCATCGTGCCGCAAGACAGCACCATCTTCTCGACCACCGCGCTCGAAAACATCCGCTACGGCTGCCCCACGGCCACCGATGAGCAGGTGCACGCTGCTGCGCGCGCAGCGCATGCACACGACTTCATCACCGCCCTGCCAGAGGGTTACGACACCTTCCTGGGTGAGCGTGGCGTGCGCCTGTCGGGTGGCCAACGCCAGCGCATCAGCATCGCACGGGCCATCCTGAAAAATGCGCCGCTGCTGCTGCTTGATGAAGCCACCAGTGCACTGGACACCGAAAGCGAACGTGCCGTGCAAGCCGCGCTGGAAGAAGCCATGAAGGACCGCACCACCCTGGTCATCGCCCACCGCCTGAGCACGGTGGTCAACGCCGACCGCATCGTGGTGCTGGAGGCCGGCCAGATCGTCGACGTGGGCACGCATGCGGAACTCATGGCTCGCAACGGCCTGTATGCCAAACTCGCGGCCATGCAGTTTGACCAGGTCACACCAGGGGCAGAAGACACGCCGGATGACGACCCTGTCCCGCAAGCGCTGTCAGCCTGAAGCCACCCCCATGCGTTGAGAGCACATGCTGCGCGTCGCAGCTTGCTCACCTTCACGAACAGCACCACACAAACACATGCTCACCATGCAAACCACCCGCACCCTGATGATCTCCGCCCTCAGTTCGGCCGTCCTGCTCGGCGGCTGTGCCAACATGGACGAAACCCAGCGAGGCACGGCCCAAGGCGCCGCCATTGGTGCGGTGGCCGGTGCGGTCATCGGCCAGGTGGCCGGCAAGAACGCTGCAGCGGGCGCGGCCATCGGCGGCATCGCCGGTGCCGTGGCCGGCAACGTCTGGTCCAAGCGCATGCAGGCCCAGCGTGAAGCCATGGAGCAAGCCACGCGCGGCACCGATGTCGAAGTCACCCGCACGGCCGACAACCAGCTCAAGGTCAACATCCCCAACGACATCTCGTTTGCCACGGGCAGCGCCGCCATCAAGCCTGAATTGCGCTCCGTGCTCGAAACCTTTGCCAACGGCCTGCGCAAGGACGGTGCCGGCATGCACGTGCGCATCGTCGGCCACACCGACAGCACCGGCTCGGACGCCATCAATAACCCGCTGTCGCGCGAACGTGCGGAAAGCGTCAAGGACTTCCTGGTGGACCGTGGCGTGCCGGCCAGCCGCGTGGAAACCGTTGGCCGTGGTGAGCGCGAGCCCGTTGCCAGCAATGAAACGGCCGAGGGCCGCGCCAGGAACCGTCGCGTCGAAATTTTCTTGCGTGATCCGGAACAGAAGTCCTGATCCCCCCGCCGTCAAACGGGCAGCCGGGCAGAGATAATCCCGGCTGTTGTCATTTTGAAGGACACCCCAGGTGAGCCGCCCCATTCGCAGCCAATTTGAAGACTTCATGCGCCACGTCCACACCACGGGCGTGCTCAAGACCGACCGCACCGGCACCGGCACGCGCAGCGTGTTTGGCTACCAGATGCGTTTCGATCTCAGCGAAGGCTTCCCGCTGGTCACCACCAAGAAGGTGCACCTGAAGTCCATCATCGTCGAGCTGCTGTGGTTCCTGCGTGGCGACAACAACGTCAAGTGGCTGCAAGAGCGCGGCGTCACCATCTGGGATGAATGGGCCCGTGAAGACGGCTCGCTCGGCCCCGTGTACGGCGTGCAATGGCGCAATTGGCCCAAGCCCGATGGCGGCCATGTCGACCAGATCAGCGAAGTCGTCAAGCAGCTCAAGACGACACCAGACTCACGCCGCATCATCGTCAGCGCCTGGAACCCAGGCCAGATCGAGCAGATGGCCCTGCCACCCTGCCATGCCTTCTTCCAGTTCTACGTGGCACCACCGCAAGCCGAAGGCGAACGCCCCAAGCTCAGCTGCCAGCTGTACCAGCGCAGCGCGGACATCTTCCTGGGCGTGCCGTTCAACATCGCCAGCTACGCCCTGCTCACCCACATGCTGGCGCAGCAATGCGACATGGACGTGGGCGACTTCGTCTGGACGGGCGGCGACTGCCACCTCTACAGCAACCACACCGAGCAGGTCGAGCTGCAATTGAGCCGCACGCCCTTCCCTTATCCGGTGCTCCACATCAAGCGCAAGCCCGCCTCGATCTTCGACTACGAGTACGAGGATTTCGAAGTGCTGGAGTACCAGCATCACGCGGCCATCAAGGCCCCTGTGGCCGTCTGACCCTGCAAGCGTGACCACGCAAACATGACCACACTCAGCCTGATCGCGGCCGTGGCCCGCAACGGCGCCATCGGCAAGGACAACGCCCTGCTGTGGCGCCTGTCTGAAGACCTGCAGTTCTTCAAGCGCACCACCATGGGATGCCCGGTCATCATGGGCCGCAAGACCTATGACTCCATTGGCCGCCCGCTGCCTGGCCGACGCAACATCGTCATCACGCGCAACCCGCAATGGTCGGCCCCGGGCGTTGAAAGCGCCCCCTCCCTTCAAGCCGCGCTGGCCCTGCTCGACAACACGGTCGACAAGGCCTTTGTGATCGGCGGCGCCCAGATCTACGCCGAAGCCCTGCCCCTTGCGCAGGAGGTCGTGCTGACCGAGATCGACAAGGACTTCGAAGCCGACGCCTTCTTCCCCCCCTGGGACAAGGCGGCCTTCCAGCTCGTGTCGCGCGAGGCTCACCATGCGCCCGCCCCCAACGATTTCGATTACGCCTTCGTGACGTACCAGCGCGTCTAGCGCCCCCCCCGAAACAGGCGGTGTCGTCCTCGATACCCAGGAACCCCCCCTGAACGGGTTATGCCAGTTCAGATAACTTCTGCACGCGTGCCGTGACGCGCAGCATCAGGAGTTGTCTGAACATGTACTCATCCCGACTGACCCGCCAGGTGGTCCACAGCCTCGCGCTGGCCGCCGTGATCACACTGGCCGCACCCGGTGCACGCGCCAACCTGATCGATGACATCCCGGCCGGAACCGGCTACGCGGCACTGGAAATCTGCACCCGCACCATGCAGAGCCAGGACCACTACTGGCGCGTGCGTGAGCTCTACGCGGCACCCAAGGTGCTGCCGCTGCCCGCCATCTGGATGGTCGACTACCTGCCAGGCATCAAGGTCAACGTGCGCACCTGGGTTCCTTTGCTCAGCAACCAGCGCACCGCCATCTTCCGCAAGGGCTTGGGCTGTACGGTCACCCCACCGGGCACACGAGAAGCCGATGTGAGGGCACAACCCTTCAGGGCCGTGATGCCCCCACCGGTCAGCATGCGGCCCTGGCCCTTGGGTGAAGGCCCCGTCGACAGCAGTGGTCTCAGCACCAGCCAACAGGCCTTGCTCAAGAGCCACGGCGACCAGATCTTCAGTGAATCCACCGCCCAGCTCAACAAAAAGAAGAACACGATCGCCTTCCTGGTTGCCCACCAAGGGCGCCTGATCCACGAGCGCTATGCGAAGGACTACCAACGTGACCAGCCCCAGCTGGGCTGGTCGATGACCAAGTCGCTCACGGCCATGGTCGCCGGCGCGATGGTCACCGATGGCTTGTTGAGCATCGATGCCCCTGTTGGCCTGCCACAGTGGACGGGCAGCCCCAAGGCGGCCATCACCTGGCGGCAGCTGCTCACCATGTCGCCCGGCCTCGCCTGGAAAGAGGACTACACCGGCTCGAACGACACCACGGAAATGCTGTTCTCTCAGGCAGATGAAGGCAGCTGGGCGGCCGATCGCCCGCTCACCAGCCCGCCAGGCACGGTGTTCAACTACTCGACCGGCTCGCCCACCATCGCCATGCTGCGCATGAAGCAACTGCTTGGCGGTTCGCACCAGGCGCTGTACGACTACTACCAGCGCCGCCTGCTGACGCCCTTGGGCATTCGGCACGGCGTGATCGAGCCTGATGCCACGGGTACGCCGATTGGCGGTGCACGAGGTGTGCTGCGGCCAGTCGACTGGCTGCGGCTGGGGCAACTCATCGCCCAGGGCGGCCAATGGCAAGGCCAGACGCTGATCAACGAAGAGGCCATGAAGTTTCTGGTGGGCCCCTCTTCGGCCAACGCCGGTTACGGCGGCTACATCTGGCGCCAGGCTTCGGACGAAGTGCCCAGTGATCTGGCCGCTCGCCTGCCCACGGACACCGTTTTCTTCCTGGGCCACATGGGCCAGCTCACCGTCATCGTGCCCAGCAAGCAGCTGGTCGTGGTGCGCATGGGTGCGTCCTTCGACAAGGAAACCGTCAAGCGCGATGTGATGGGCACCGTGGCCGACCTGGTCGAGCAACTGTGATGCGGCTCGGCCCCACAAGCCGCGCGACCCACCGGGTGGCGAGCAGCATGGCGCTCGCCGCCGTGATGACGCTGGCCGTGCCCGGTGGTGCACACGCCAAACTGATCGATGACATCCCGGCTGGTACGGGCTACGCCGCGCTCGAGATCTGCACGCGCACCATGCAAAGCCAGGACCAGTATTGGCGCGTGCGCGAGCTCTATACGGCCCCTGCCGTCCTGCCCCTGCCCGCCGTCTGGATGATCGATGACCTGCCCGGCATCAAGGTCAACGTGCGCACCTGGGTTCCTTTGCTCTCCAACCAGCGCACCGCCATCTTCCGCAAGGGGCTGGGCTGCACGGTCACCCCGCCCGGCACGCGTGAAGCCGATGTGCGGGCCCAGCCCTTCAAGGCCGTCACGCCCCCACCCGCCAGCATGCAGCCCTGGCCCATGGGCGAAGGCCCCAGCGACAGCCAGGGCCTGAGCGCCGGCCAGCTGGCCTTGATCAAGCGCCACGGCGACCAGATCTTCAGCGAGTCCACCAGCCAGCTCGACAAAAAGAAGAACACGATCGCCTTCCTCGTGGCCCACCAAGGGCGCCTGATCCACGAGCGTTACGCGAAAGACTACAACCGCGAGCAAGCCCAACTGGGCTGGTCAATGGCCAAGTCCCTCACGGCGATGATCGCCGGTGCGATGGCCACCGACGGCCTGCTGAGCATCGATGCCCCGGTTGGCCTGCCACAGTGGACGAACAGCCCCAAGGCCGCCATCACCTGGCGGCAGTTGCTCACCATGTCGCCCGGCCTCGCCTGGAAGGAAGACTACTCGGGCACGAACGACACCACGGACATGCTGTTCTCGCAAGCAGATCAGGGCCGCTGGGCCGCCGATCGCCCGCTGACCAGCCCGCCAGGCACGGTGTTCAACTACTCGACCGGCTCGCCCAACATCGCCATGCTGCGCATGAAGCAACTGCTTGGCGGCTCGCACCAGGCGCTGTACGACTACTACCAGAGCCGCTTGTTGGCCCCCTTGGGTGTCCGCCACGGCGTGATCGAGCCCGATGCATCTGGCACGCCCGTGGGCGGTGCGCGGGGTGTGCTGCGCCCCGTTGACTGGCTCAGGCTGGGGCAACTCATCAGCCAGGGCGGCCAATGGCAAGGCCGGACACTGATCAACGAGTCGACCATGAAGTTCCTGGTGGGCCCGTCGTCGGCCAATCCAGCTTATGGCGGCTACATCTGGCGCCAGCCCACCGCAGACATCCCCCGTGACATCGCCGCACGCCTGCCTGCCGACACGGTGTTCTTCTGGGGTCACCTTGGGCAGTTCACCGTCGTGGTGCCCAGCAAGCAACTGGTGGTCTTGCGCATGGGTGTGTCACTGGACACCGATGAAATCCCGGTTCTCAAAGAGGTGATGGGCACCGTGGCCGATCTGGTCGAACAACTGTGATGGCGCACAGGCCTGAACGGCCACCCGCGCCCTGATTGGCAAGGGGGAATTCAAGGGAGAATACCGATCCCGAATTCCACCACCATGAAGGATCTCATCCATGTCTGAAGGCGGTTTCCACGTTCACGGCCCCCACGACCACGCACTGGAACACGAAGCGCAACATGAACCCACTGGCATGGCCGGGCAACTGGCGGTGATCACGGCGGTCCTGGCC
>JACPOH010000124.1 GCA_016185075.1 Aquabacterium sp.
TGGTGCCGATCGCAACGGGCCTGTCTGGCTGGTGCCCGGCTTACCTGCCTTTCGGCATTTCCACGTGCAAGACCAGGTGAGCTGACGCGGCCGCGCTGGCCGTGCACGCGAGGGCTCTTCGGAGCCCTTTTCCTTTTTGCGCACCATTGGCTGGCATGCAGGCCGCGTGCGGGCGCAGGCGTTGATCCTGTTGGTGCACGGCAATCGCGTTTCGCCATGAGCTGGCGCGCCAATGTGCACCAGCAAGGCGAATCCGAGCTGGCACGCTTGCTGCTCTGTCTCATTCGGTATTACCAGATGTTCAACCCGTAATAACCGTGAATGGGCCAGATCATGATCTCAACGACAGCAGTCAAGCGTTTGACCAAAGGCTTCAAGGCGCTGGCCTTGGCCGCCACCCTGATGGGCACACAAGCCGGTTGGGCCGCGCAGCCCTTGAAGATCGGCTACAGCGACTGGCCGGGCTGGGTGGCCTGGCAGGTGGCCATCGACAAAGGCTGGTTCAAGCAAGCCGGCGTGGATGTGAAGTTCGAATGGTTCGATTACTCCGCCTCCATGGATGCGTTCGCGGCCGGCAAGATTGACGCGGTCACCATGACCAATGGCGACACCCTGGTGACCGGCGCGGGTGGTGGCAAGGGCGTGATGATCTTGCTGACCGATTACTCCAATGGCAACGACATGATCATCGGCAAACCTGGGATCAAGTCGATCAAGGACCTCAAGGGCAAGAAGGTGGCCGTCGAGGTGGGCCTGGTCGAGCACCTGCTTCTGCTCAATGGCTTGAAGAAGGCGGGTCTCAAGGAGTCCGATGTCACGCTGGTCAACGCCAAGACCAATGAGATGCCGCAGGTGCTGGCCTCCGGTGACGTGGCCGCCGTTGGCGCCTGGCAGCCTATCGCCGGGCAGGCCATCAAGGGCTCGCCTGGCGCCAAACCCTTGCTGACATCGGCTGACGAGCCCGGCCTGATCTATGACGTGCTGACCGTCAGCCCCACCAGCCTGGCGGCGCGCAAGGCCGAATGGCAGAAGGTGGTGGGCGTGTGGGACAAGGTGGTGAGCTACATCGAAGATCCCAAGACCCAGCCTGATGCCGTGAAGATCATGGCCGCCCGCGTGGGCGTGGCGCCTGAGGCTTACATGCAGTTCCTCAAGGGGACCAAGCTGCTGTCTCTGGCCGAGGGCAAGAAGGTGATGGTCAAGGCCGATGGCTTCAAGTCCTTGTACGGTTCTTCGAAGATCGCCGATGACTTCAACGTCAAGAACGCCGTCTACAAGGAAGCGCAAAAGGTCGACAGCTACATCGACCCCAGCCTGACGAACGCAGCCGTCAAGTAAGGCTTGCCTTCTCGCGTTCTGCTGCCCTCTGTCCTTCACGCTAAGCGGTACACCTCTCATGAGTCAGACCGGATGGTTCGCCGTGCGCGTGGCCTTGTCGCCGCGCCGCAAGCTGGTGCTGGGTATCGGGGCCTTCGCGCTGCCCTTGATGCTCTGGTGCGCCGTGAGTTACCTGCCGTTCGTGTGGCACCCGCAGGTGCTGATCACGCAAGCAGGCGACGTGGACTATTTCCAGCCCGGCATGCGTGTGGACAAGGAGGTGTTCCGCGACGAGGCCCACAACATGCAAGAGGCCGGCAAAGCGGCACCGCTTGGCGAGCCTGCCAACCCGGTGTACCTGCCGGCCCCGCATGAGGTGCTCAAGGCGTTCTACACGGCCTTCACCACCGCGCCCGAACAGAAGGATGCGCCCTGGCTGCACGAAAGCCTGTGGCACAGCATGAAGATCATCTTCTGGGGCTTCTTGCTGTCATCGCTGATCGGTGTGCCGCTGGGCATCGTGTGCGGCACTTACAGCAGCATTGCGCGCCTCAATGAGCCTTTCATCGAGTTTTTCCGTTACCTGCCTGCGCCTGCCTTTGGGGCCCTGGCCGTGGCCATACTGGGCATCCATGACGGCCCCAAGATCGCCATCATCGTGATCGGCACCTTTTTCCAGCAGGTGCTGGTGATCGCCAACACCACCCGCAAGCTGGACTACGCCTTGCTCGAAGCCGCCATGACGCTGGGCACCCGGCGCTGGCGCCTGATCTCACGGGTGGTGGTGCCCGGCATCCTGCCTGATCTGTACCGAGACCAGCGCGTGCTGCTGGGCTGGGCCTGGACCTACCTCATCGTGGCCGAGTTGATCGGCACCAGCTCGGGCATCACCTTCTTCATCACCCAGCAGGCCCGCTACCAGCACTTCGAGAACGTGTACGCAGCGATCGCGATGATCGGGATCATCGGTCTGGGCATCGACCTGCTGCTGGCCTGGGCCGGCCGGCACCTGTTCCCCTGGGACCGTTCGCAAGGCAAGCATTGAGCCTTGAAGGAAAGCACCGCCATGTCGGATCAACCCATTTCCTATCTGGACCAGAGCGATGCCGTGAAGGCCCGCTTTGACAAGCTCAAGCAGCGCGAAGTGATCCTGGATGTCAAGGGTCTGGGCAAGACCTATGACTCGCACCAGGGGCCGGTGACGGCCCTGCAGGACATCAACTTCAAGACCCATCGACGCGAGTTCGTCTGTGTGATCGGCCCTTCGGGTTGTGGCAAGTCCACGCTGATCCGCATCCTGGCGGGGTTGGAGTCGCACTCGTCTGGCGAGGTGCTGCTGGACGGCCAACCTGTGAACGGGCCGGGGCGTGACCGCGGCATGGTGTTCCAGGGCTACACGCTGTTCCCTTGGCTCACGGTCAAGAAGAACGTGATGTTCGGCCTGGAGGTCAACAACGCGGGGCGCAACGAAGCCGAATCGCAGGCGCGCCAATGGCTGGAGCTGGTGGGGTTGAGCAAGTTTGCCGATCATTACCCGCACCAGCTGTCGGGCGGCATGAAACAGCGCGTGGCCATTGCGCGCGCCCTGGCCAACCAGCCGCGCATCCTGTTGATGGACGAGCCCTTTGGCGCGCTGGATGCCCAGACCCGCGCGAAGATGCAAAGCCATCTGCTGGAAATCTGGAAGAACATCGACATCACGATCCTGTTCATCACGCACGACCTGGACGAAGCCATCTTCCTGGCCGACCGCATCCTGGTGCTCAAGGCCCACCCTGGCGCGGTGCAGGAGTTGATAGAGGTGCCCGTGCCGCGGCCCCGCTCGGCCATGCAGATCACCAACCCCGAGTTCCAGGCCACCAAGGCGAGGCTCGAAGCCTTGATCCACCCGCCCACGGAACAGCCGGAACACGATGAAGAGGCGGAGGTCATGCCCAAGGTGATCCGCCTCACGGATGTGGCCGACAACGTCGAGTAAGGGGCGCAGCATGCAATGGTCTCAACTGACATGGCGCGAGTTGCCCGACCAACTGGCCGGCGCATCACAAGCGGCCATCCTGCCCGTGGGGGCCACCGAGCAGCATGGCCCGCACATGGGCTGTGGCATGGACGCGGTGATCGCCGATGTGCTGTGCAAGGCCGTGGCCGAGCGCACGGGCGTGCCCATGTTGCCCACCTTGCCATACGGGTGCTCGCTGGGCCACAGCCGGCGTTGGCCGGGCACCATTCCCCTGCAACCCATCACCTTGATCGAGCTGGTCAAGCAGATTGGCGACGGCGCGTACCACAGCGGCGTGCGGCGCCTGTTCATCGTCAACACCCATGTGACCAATGCCGCGCCACTGCGCTGCGCGCTGGAGATGCTGCGTGCCGAGCACGACGACCTCATGGTGGCCGTGATCAACTCGCCGCAGATCAGCGAGCGGGTGCGCCAGTTTCACTTTGCCGATGCCGATGACTGGCATGCCAATGACGCCGAGACATCGCTGATGCTGGCCGTGGCGCCCGAGATGGTGCGCCCCCATCTGCTGCATGAGGCCGACGACCCCGACCGCACCGAAGGCCAGGTGTTTGCGCACCCGGTCAACCGTACCAGCCTCAACGGGGTGACGGGCTTGCCCAGCCTGGCCACCGCTGAAAAAGGCCAGCAAGGCTTCGACTGGATGGTGGAAGACCTGTCCGCCCTGATCCGCAAGGGCATGGCGCAGACGCCGCCCCTGGCGCACTCCTACTTTGATCGCGTGGCCTGAAAGCTGCCGCCACGCCAGTTTCCCTCCAACGTTTGTTGCTAACGGAGTTCAGCATGCATGCCTCTCAAGAAGTTCTGGCCATCCAGCAGTCGCAGCAACAGGCCGACGGCAGCCTGGCCGTGCCGCACGCCAGCGACAAGCTGGTCAAGCCCTGCTACGACGTCAAGGGCTTCATGGACAACTTCAGCTGGCTGGACAAGGTGGCCACCTGCATCAATGACCTGGGCTGGGATCTGTATTCGTTCGACCACGAAGATGCGAATGGCCAGTTCGAGTTCGACTTCAACTACGCCGATGTGCTGACCACCTGCGACCGTCTGACTTTCTTCCGCATGATGGCCAAGCACTATGCGGAAGAAGAAGGGCTGCTGGCCACGATGATGCCCAAGCCCTTTGCCGACAAGACCGGCAACGGCGCGCATTTCAACATGTCGCTGTATGACCTGAAGACCGGCAAGAACCTGTTTGCCTGCGACCCGAAGGATGACCCGCGTGGCATCGGCCTGACGCCGCTGGGCTACCAGTTCGTGGCCGGCATCCTCAAACACGGGCGTGCCTTGTGTGCGGTGTTCGCGCCCACGGTGAACAGCTACAAGCGCCTGGTGCGGCGTGGTGCCATGAGCTATTTCTCCTGGGCGCCTGTGTTCAACTCGTATGGCTCCAACAACCGGACCAACTCGGTGCGCATCCCGGCCGGTGGCGGGCGCTGCGAGTCACGCAATGCGGATGGCGCGGTCAACCCCTACCTGGCCGCTGCGCTCGCACTGGCCGCAGGCCTCGAAGGCATCCGCGAAGGCCTGAACCCCGGCGAGCCCAACGAGGACAACCTGTACGAGCTGACGGATGACCAGCGCGCCGAGCGCGGCATCGAGTTTCTGCCGCAGACCCTGCAAGAAGCCGTGGCCGCCTTTGCCGCCGACCCCCTGGTCGAGCGCACGCTAGGCAAAGGCCTGCGCGACGAGTTCATCAAGTACAAGACGCAGGAGTGGGAGGCCTACCACCTGTCCGTGAGCCAGTGGGAAACGGCGCGTTACAGCGCCATGTTCTGACGCGATGCCCGCCATGAACGACGCGCTCGACGCACGAGGCAGCTCGGTCACGCGCATCAGCATCTCGATGCCCGAGGACCTGCTGCAGGAACTGGACGTGATGGTGGCTCGGCGCGGTTTCGAGAGCCGCTCCCAGGCCATCGGCGCGATGATCAATGACCAGTTGCTGGAGCACAAGCGCCAGTTGGGCGAGCAGGTCATGGTGGGCACGATCACCTTGCTGTACGACCGGTCCGTCAAGGGGTTGCAAAAGCAGTTGTCCGACCTGCAATGCCACCACATCGACGAGGTCATCAGCTCGCTGCACGTGCACCTGATGGACAAGCAGATGCTGGAAGTCGTGCTGGTGCAGGGGCCAGCCACCAAGCTGCAGGCCATTGCGGATGCCATGAGCACGCTGCGGGGCGTGATCACCGGGCGGTTGCAGCTCATGGCGGCCACGATTCCGCCGGTGCATCCGCTGACGGCGGCGCCCAGGACGGCTGGCTAGCAAGCGCCCGCGCTTTACACACCTGCCACAGGGGCATGGGCGGACACAGGGCGCAGACGGCCTGATAATGCGGGGCGCCGGCACCGGAGGCTTTGCTTCGGGCCCGCCCCCCATTCGCACAGACCATGATCGCCACACCACAACACCCCCGCTCTGAACGCAGCTCTGCATACCGTTTTGCATCCGCCATCGCCCTGGGGCTCATCAGCCTGAGCTGGGCCCCGTCGAGCTTCGCTGTCGAGATTTCTCCGCCGCCGGCCCTGAGCAACAAGGCCTTCTTGCTGATGGAGTTCGACACGGGCCAGGTGCTGGCCTCGTCCAACGCGGACGTGCCGCTGCCGCCTGCCTCGCTGACCAAGATGATGACCAGCTACATCGTCGAGCAGTCGCTGAAGTCGGGGCGCCTCAAGCCCACCGACCAGGTTCGCGTCAGCCTGAATGCCTGGTGCCGTGGCTCCAGCACCGAGTCCTGCATGTACCTGCCGCTCAACGGCTCAGCCTCCGTGATGGACATGCTGCGCGGCATCATCGTGCAGTCGGGCAATGACGCGTCCAAGGCCATGGCCGAGCACCTGGGTGGCTCGGAAGAGGCTTTCGCTCAGACCATGAACAACGAAGCCAAGCGTCTGGGCATGACCCGCACGCACTTTGAGAACGCCACCGGCTTGCCGGCGCCCACCCATCTGGCTTCTGCTCGCGATCTGGCCATCCTGGCGCGCGCCATCATCCGCGACAGCTCGGATTACTACCCCATCTACGCCGAAAAGGAATTCAAGTTCAACGGCATCAAACAGGGCAACCGCAATGCCTTGATGTACACCGACCCGACCGTGGACGGCCTGAAAACCGGCCACACCGAGGCCGCTGGCTATTGCCTGACCGCTTCGTCCAAGCGCAACGGCATGCGTTTGATTTCGGTCGTGATGGGCGCCAACAGCATGCAGGACCGTGCCGACCAGACCCGCGCGCTGTTCAACTGGGGCTTCAGCTCCTTCGAGAAGGCCAAGGCCGTGAGCGCCAATGCGCCGCTGGCTTCGGCACCGGTGCAGTTCGGCAAGGCCGATGTGGTGCCTGCTGGCGTGCTGGCGGACTGGAACCTGATGGTGCCGCGCGGCCAAGGCTCGCAGATCAAGACGACGGTGCAACTCAACCCTGAGATCAAGGCACCCATCGCCAAGGGGGCTGTGCTGGGCAAGGTGGAGTCAGGCTTCTTCCTGAAGACCTGGCAGCACATCCGCAAGCTGTTCAAGTAATCGGGCTCCACAGCACACATGCTGGTTCACCCCCAATTCGACCCGGTGGCTTTGTCCATCGGGCCCATCCGCTTTCACTGGTACGGGCTGATGTACCTGCTGGGCTTCGTGCTCTTCCTGGTGCTGGGCCGGCGGCGGGTGAGCCAGGGGCTGGCGCCCATCACCGCGCCGCAGGTCGAGCAGTTCCTGTTCTATGGGGCCTTGGGGGTGGTGATCGGCGGGCGGCTGGGCTATGTGCTGTTCTACAAACCGGCTTTCTACCTGGCCCACCCCATGGATGCCTTGCACCTGGGGCAGGGGGGCATGTCTTTCCACGGTGGATTCCTGGGTGTGGTGATCGCGGGGTGGCTGTTTGCGCGCCGCCACGGTGTGTCCTACCTGCGGCTGTTTGACTTCGTCGTGCCCTTGGTGCCGCTGGGGTTGGCGGCAGGCCGGATCGGCAATTTCATCAACGGCGAACTCTGGGGGCGGGTGGCCAGCCCGGATGTGCCCTGGGCCATGGTGTTCCCCCACGCTGGCGATGGTTTGCCACGCCACCCTTCGCAGCTGTACGAGTTTGCGCTGGAAGGCCTGTTGTTGTTTGCCGTGATGTGGCTGTTCACGCGCAAGCCCAGGCCCGTGGGGCAGGCCACGGCGCTGTTCATGATGGGCTATGGCCTGGCGCGTTTCTTCGTGGAATTCACGCGCGAGCCGGACAACTTCCTGGGCCTGCTCGGCCTCGGTTTGAGCATGGGCCAGTGGTTGAGCGTGCCCATGATCCTGGTGGGGGCGTTGTTGTGGTGGCGTTTTGGCCGCCAGCCTGCACCTCAGGCCAACTGACCGGGCAGATCGGTCAGCGGATCTTGCCCAGCAAGGTTTCGATCTCGTCGAACATCTCGCCCATGGCGGCCTTGTCCTTGGTTGCTTCGGTGCCCAGACGGGTCTGCAGCTGCTGTTCCATGAAGCACACCGTCATGCGCACATAGGTGCTGTCCAGCGCCTTGCGTACCGCGGCCATCTGCGTGGCAATGGGCAGGCAACCTTCGCCCTCTTCGATCATGCGCTGGATGCCACGCAACTGGCCTTCCGCGCGCTTGAGGCGGTTGAGGATGTCCGTGCGGCTTTTGTCGTTGTCCAGAGCGGCCATAGGGTGCGTGTGTCCGAAAGATGAAGTGCAAGGCTGGATTGTGCCCAATCTTTGCGGGTTTTCGCTTGCCCCTGCGGCAGGCGGTCTTTTCGCAGGGGCGGCCGGTCTGCTGGGCCGTCTCGGTGCCTCGCTCACGCTGCGCAGCTCGCGCCATCCTTGAAGCCGAGCTTGCGCAGGATGATGGCCATGGGACAGAAGTTGGTGAAGCCGAACTGGAACAGGTTCGCGCCCACGAAGGCCGTGAAGGCCAGTGCCCATTTGGACACGAACAGCGGGCTGCCTTCGACGCCCAGGGCTAGCGAGAGCATGATGAACAAGCCGGCGACGATGCGGATCATGCGTTCAACAGTCATGGTGGTTTCCTTTCACATCAAGAGCGTGCCGCCATGCATCAGGCGGCTTCGTGCTGGCGCCGATAGGCGGCGTAATACAGCACCGGGATGACCACCAGCGTGAGCAGGGTGGACACCAGGATGCCGAAGATCAGGGACACGGCCAGGCCGTTGAAGATGGGGTCGTCCAGGATGAAGAAGGCGCCCACCATGGCGGCGATGCCGGTCAGGGCAATGGGCTGCGCCCGCACGGCGGCTGACTGCACCACGGCCTGCTTGAAGGCCATGCCGCGCGCCACCTGCAGCTCGATGAAGTCCACCAGCAGGATGGAGTTGCGCACGATGATGCCGGCCAGCGCGATCATGCCGATCATGGACGTGGCCGTGAACTGGGCGTGCAGCAGCGCGTGGCCTGGCATCACGCCGATGATGGTCAGCGGGATGGGCGCCATGATGATCAGTGGGGTCCGGTAGGACCTGAACTGGGCGACCACCAGCAGGTAGATCAGGATGAGGCCCACGCCATAGGCCGCGCCCATGTCACGGAAGGTTTCATAAGTGATCTGCCATTCGCCGTCCCACTTCAGGGCGTAGGCGCGGTAGGGGTCCGAAGGCTGCTTGATCCAGTATTCATCGATGCCGCCGGTGCCCGGCAGGGCGGCATCACCCAGCTTGTTGCGGATGGCAAACAGGCCATAGAGCGGGGAGTCGAGCTGGCCGGCCATGTCACCGAACACATAGCTCACGGGCAGCAAGTCCTTGCTGAACAGGGGCTTGTCGATCACGCCATGCTCGATGCGCACCAGCTCGGACAGCGGCACCAACTGGCCATTGGCGGCACGCAGCGGCAGGGCCAGCAGCTTGTCCAGGCCAATTTGCGACTCGCGCGGCAACTGGATGCGCACGGGGATGGGCAGCTTGGCTTGTCCGTCGTGCAGGTAGGCCGGGTCGGCACCCGACAAGGCAGCCTGCACGGCCTGCGCCACGCTGGCCACGGGGATGCCCAGCGATTCGGCACGTTGACGCTGCACGCGCAGGAACACGCGGGCCGCGTCTTCCTTGAGGCTGGTGTCGATGCCGACGATGTCCGGCGTGCTGGCAAAGGCCTTGGCCACGCGCTGGGCCAGCTGGGCGCGGCCTGCTTCATCGGGGCCGTAAATCTCGGCCACCAGGGGCGACATGACGGGCGGGCCAGGCGGCACTTCCACCACCTTGACGCGTGCACCATGGCGTGCGGCGATTTTCTCCAGATCGACGCGCAGGCGCTGCGCGATCACGTGGCTCTTTTCATGACGGTGGTGCTTGTCCACCAGGTTGACCTGCAGATCGCCCTGCTCGGCATCGGCGCGCAGGTAGTACTGGCGCACCAGGCCATTGAAGGTGATGGGTGAGGCCGTACCGGCATAGCCCTGCAGGTTCAGCACCTCGGGCTGCCTGGCCAGGAAGGCGCCCATGTCCTGCAAGGTGGCGGCGGTGTCTTCCAGCGGGGTGCCGGCCGGCATCTCGACCACCACCTTGAATTCGCTCTTGTTGTCGAAGGGCAGCATCTTGAGCACCACGCCCAGGCCCGACGACGGGATGGTGGCCAGGCCCACCGACAGCATCAAGGCGGCCACGATGCCCAGGCCCATGGCCCAGCGGCGGCCGCGGTGCACCAGCAGTGGCATCAGCACGCGGTCGAACAGACCTTGCAGCTTGCCGGCCAGACCAGCCGGGGGCGCGTGTTCACCATGGCCCGCGCCATCTCCATGCGCTGCGGCGTGCGGCTTCATCAGCTTGAGCGCCAGCCAGGGCGTGACCGTGAAGGCAATGCCCAGCGACAGCGCCATGCCCAGGCTCGAATTGATGGGGATCGGGCTCATGTACGGGCCCATCAGGCCACTCACGAATGCCATGGGCAGCAAGGCGGCGATCACGGTCAGTGTGGCCAGGATGGTGGGGCCGCCCACTTCGTCAACCGCGGCGGGGATGATCGCGCGCAGCGGCTTGCCGGGCTCCAGCTGTTGATGGCGGTGGATGTTCTCCACCACCACGATGGCGTCGTCCACCAGGATGCCGATGGAGAAGATCAAGGCGAACAGGGAGACGCGGTTGAGCGTGAAGCCCCAGGCCCAGGATGCGAACAGCGTGGCCGTCAGGGTCAGGATCACGGCGGCGCCCACGATCACGGCCTCGCGGCGGCCCAGCGCCAAACCCACCAGCAGGATCACGGAGCCCGTGGCAAACGCCAGCTTCTGGATCAGCTTGTTGGCCTTTTCTGCGGCGGTTTCGCCGTAGTCACGCGTGATGCTCATTTCCACATCGGCGGGCAGCACGGTGTTGCGCAATTCGTCCAGGCGCTGGCGCACGGCGCGGGCGACGTCCACGGCGTTCTGGCCGGGCTTTTTGGTCACCGTCAGCGTGACGGCGGGGAAGGACTGGCCTGTACCTGCGCTTTGGCCTGTGGCTGCACTGGCGCCCGCTCCGGGTGTGAACCACACATGGCGCACCGCCTGCTGCGCGCTCCATTCGATACGGGCCACCTCGCGCAGGTACACCGGCTTGCCCTGGCTGACGCCTACCACCAGGTTGCCGACATCGTCGGCCGAGCGCAGAAACTCACCGGTTTCGATGCTCAGCATCTGCGTGCGGCCATCGGCTTGCGGGTTCAGCACGGCGCCAGACGGCAGGCTCTGGTTGGCAGCGGCCAAGGCCTGTTGCAGGCTGTTGACGTCCACGCCGCGTTCACGCAAGCGGCTGGGCTCCAGCGTCACCATCACGGCCTGGCCGGGGCCGCCGATCGTCTGCACTTCGCGGGTGCCGGGCACGCGCTTGATTTCAGCCTCCAGGCTGCGTGCGACCCGCTCCAGGCCCAGCGCAGCCTGCGCATCCTTGGACCACAGCGTCACGGCCAGCACGGGGACGTCGTCAATGCCCTTGGGCTTGACGATGGGCGGCAAGGCGCCCAGGTTGCGGGGCAGCCAGTCCTGGTTGGCGTTGAGCACGTCGTACAGGCGGACCAGGGCGTCAATATGGGGCACGCCCACCTTGAACTGCACCGTGAGCACGGCCATACCCGGGCGCGACACCGAGTAGGTGTGTTCGATGTCGGCGATCTGGCCCAGCACCTGTTCGGCCGGGCGGGCGATCATGTTTTGCACATCGGTGCTGGAGGCGCCTGGGAAGGGCACCAGCACATTGGCCATGGTCACGTTGATCTGGGGCTCTTCTTCCCTCGGGGTGACCAACACGGCAAACAGGCCCAGCAGCATGGCCGCCAGGGCCAGCAAAGGCGTGAGCGCATTGTCCTGGAAGGCCCGAGCCAGGCGACCCGAAATGCCCAAGGTGGATTCGGTGCTCATGGCTTGATCTGGGCAGGGTTGACGGGGGTGGCGTTGAGCAAGCCCGCTTGCAGTGCGTTCTGGGCGATGGTGTCACCGGCGCGCAGGCCGCTGAGCACGGTCACGTTATTGGCCTGTGCACTCATGGGGGCGGTGCGCACGGCCTGCAGCATGAAGCGGCCTTCGCGCACCACGTACACCGCTGTCAGTTCACCGCGCTGGATCACGGCCTGGGCGGGGACGGTCAGACCTGCCCCAGCCGCGCCATTGGGCGAGGGGGCTGCCATGCCACTGAAGCGCACGCGCACCGTCTGGCCGGGCAGGGCGGTGGTCGCCGGCAAATCAAGCCGCCACTCCACCGTCTGGGAAACAGGATCGGCGCCGGGCAGGGTGACCACACGGATGGCACGCACCCATTGGGCGCCATTGAGCCTGTGCACTGTCCAGCGCTGCGGCGCTGATGAAACCTTGAGCATGGAGTGCCTGGCTGCGCTCCCACTGCTGGCGCGCGTTGGTCAACTGGGCATCGGCCTGGGCCACGTCGGCCTGGCTGCGGGTCAGGGCGGCCTGTGTGTCCCTGTCGTCGATGCGGGCAAGTGCCTGGCCGGCTTTCACGCTGTCACCTGCCTTGACCAGCAAGGCGGTGATGTTGCCGGGCACCTGCGCGGCCACCGTGGTCTGCCGCACGGCCTGGATCACGCCATCCCACTCCATGACAGCCGCCTGAGACTGAGCCTGCACCTGGATGGTGGGAACCATGAGTTTGCCGGCCTCGCTGCGGGCGGGCGAGCACGCAGCCGCCAGGGTGGCGCCGAGCAGCGTGACAAATGCATGGTGTCTGGCCATGAACGTTCTCCTCATTCGCATACGGTGGGGAGTATACATATACCCGTACGGGTATGCAAGTGATTGGCCAGGCTTTAGAGCCCGCCGAGCTCGCCAGGGCCTCAGCCAGGGATCAACACGCTGGAAGAGGGCTTGGCAGGGTCGTAATACACCTTGACCTTCTGCCCCGGTTTGAACGGCGCAATCTCGGCCAGTGCATGCTGTTCGTCAAAATGGTTCAGGCCAAACGCCCTCAGCCGATCCCCTGTGTAGGTGACGCCATTGACCGTGTAGCGATAGCGCACCTCGGTGAACCAGTGGTGGGTGGGCGTGCCGCGCTGGTCACCAGTTTCGTTGTGCTGCCGCGCACGCGCCTCCAGCATCTCGCCTTCCACAGACGGCCAGTTCGGGCTGCCTTGCTTGATCTGCCAGGCGCGCCAGGCGGCCACCCCGAGGACGAGCACAAAGGCGATGATCAGGTACTTTCCCAGGTCGTCTGGCATGGCGGGCGTCAGTTGGTGTGTGCGGTGTGTGGCGCAGGGGGCGCAAATCGTCGCTGCATGACCGCGTGTGCGCTCAATTTGCGCGAAGATCAGGGCTTGTTCCTGCCTGGCCGGATACTGCCGTTTATGCCTCAATCTGCCGCTTCTCACAGCCCTTTTTATGCCCACCTGTCGCGTCTTCGCTTCATCAAGCGCTGGGGCCTGATGCGCAATGCAGTTGAAGAGGACGTTGCTCAACACAGCTGGGAGGTGGCCATCCTCGCGCACGCCTTGGCCGTGATCGCCCGCGACGTGCTGGGCAAGGCCGTGGACCCCAACTCGGTGGCCACCCGCGCCTTGTTTCATGACGCCACCGAAGCCATCACCGGCGACCTGCCCACGCCGGTCAAATATTCGCCTGCCATGCGGCATGCCACGGCCAATCTGGAAGGCGAAGTTTGCGAGGAGATGCTGCGTCTCCTGCCCGAGTCGGTGAGGCCGGCCTTGCGTGCCGCGATGGACCACCACGAGTGGCCCGATGAGGAAGCTCGCCTGATCAAGTCCGCAGACCGTCTGGCCGCCTGGCTGAAGTGCCGGGCCGAACTGCGCTACGGCAACACGGAATTCACGCAGGCTGCGGCCCAGGTGCGCGCCAAGATCGACGAGCACATGACCCCGGAGGTGGCCCACTTCCTGGAAACCTTCGGTGCGGCCTATGAGCTGACGCTGGACTCCTTGATGCAGGGGGAGTGATCCTTGCTCATGGACAGACCTGGCTGGCGGGACGTTCTGGCTGGCTTGTCGGTAGCCGGGCTGCTCTTGCCCGAAGCGGTGGCCTACGCCGGCATTGGCAACATGCCGCCACAGGCTGGCGTGATGGCCTTGTTCGCAGGCCTGCTGAGCTACGCCCTGCTGGGCAGCAGCCGTTTTGCCATCGTGTCGGCCACTTCCTCGTCGGCGGCGGTGCTGCTGGCCGCGACCGGGTCGCTCGCGGGTGGCAGCACCGCCCTGCGCATGGAGTTGGCCGCCGGCCTGGTCCTGTTGACCGGCTTGCTGTTTCTGCTGGGCGCCAGCGCCAAGGTCGGGGCCGTGTCAGCCTTCATTTCCAAGCCCGTCTTGCGTGGCTTCGCGTTCGGCCTGGCGGTGATCATCATCGTGAAACAGTTGCCGCGCTTTTTGCGGGTCAGCGTGCCAGGCCATGACGCGCAGGCCATCTTGACGGGCATCTGGGCCCACGTGGCGCAATGGCACTGGCCCAGTCTGGCTCTGGGGCTGCTGACCCTGTTGGCACTGTCGGTGTTCGCCCGGCCGGGCCGGCGCTGGCCTGGTGCCTTGCTGGTGATGATCGCGGGCATCGCGGCGCAACACCACTGGCGCTTGGGAGAGCTGGGCGTGGCCAGGGTGGGGGTGATCGAGCTGCATCTCAACGAACCGACCTGGCCCATGCTGGTGCGCGAGCAATGGTTGCGGCTGGGTGAGATGGCCGTGGCGATGGTGCTGATCCTGTATGCCGAGTCGTACGGGGCCATTCGCTCCCTGGCGATCAAGCACGGCGACGAAGTCAAACCCAATCGCGATCTCCTGGCGCTGGGTGTGGCCAATGTGCTGAGCAGCTTCGTGCATGGCATGCCGGTCGGCGCGGGTTATTCAGCCAGTGTCGCCAATGAGTCGTCGGGTGCCCAGACGCGCTGGGCGGGGCTGGTGGCCCTGATGGTGCTGGTGGTCGTGGCCTTCAGCCTGTTGCCCCTGGTGGCCGATATCCCCGAGCCGGTCCTCGGCGCCATCGTGGTCCACGCGGTGAGCCACATGCTCAATCCGCAGGTGTTCAAGCCGTATTTCATCTGGCAGCGGGATCGGCTTGTCGCCTTGCTGGCAGTGGCGGCGGTACTGTGGCTGGGTGTGCTCGATGGCTTGCTGGCCTCCATTGGCATCAGCCTGTTCATGACCTTGAGAGGGTTGGCCCAGGCGCGCGTGGCTGTGCTGGGGCGTCTGGAGGGCGGCCACGATTTCATCGACCTGAAACTGTCGCCCATGGCCGTGCCGGAGTCGGGCATGCTCATCGTGCGACCCGAGGCCCCCTTGTTTTTTGGCAATGTGGAGAGCCTGATGGTGCAGGTGCGGGATGAAGTAGCCAGGCACCCCGATGCGCGCACCCTGATCCTCAGCCTGGAGGAGTCGCCGGATCTGGATGGCAGTTGCGTCGAGGCCTTGCGGGATCTGGCCATGGCCTTGCAACAGGCGGGCGTGCGTCTGATGCTCGCCCGCTTGAAGAGCCGCGCCTACATCGTGCTGCAACGGGCGGCCTTGGCCAAGGTGGCGCTGACGGTCCTGAGCATTGACGATGCGGTCCAGTTGGCCAAGCGTGACGGCCAGGCGGCCTGAGCGGATGGCGGCTGCGTGTGAAACCATAATCCAAGCTTCGCGTTGAGGAGACAAACAGATGCCTTATTCCGTGCAAGGCCGGGCCACCGACGATGAGACGGTGCTGGAGGCCGCACCCTTTCAAGGGCTGATCCGTTTCGAGCGCCAGGCGCCGGTCAGGCAGGTGTCCTACTACATCTGCGGTGAATTGATCGAGCCGCAGTACTACACCGAGCTCTACTACACGCTGCGCACCGCCGCCGAAACAGACCTGATCTACATCCATCTGAACTCGCCGGGCGGCGACTACAACACGGGCTTGCAAATCATCAACAACATCGCGGCCTCGGAGGCCCACGTGGTCACGGTGCTGGAGGCGCGCGCCTATTCGATGGCGGCCATGATCTTCCTCAGCGGTGACGAACTCTACGTTCACGACAACTGCCAGCTCATGTTGCACACCTACTCGGGCGTCTTTGCAGGCAAGGGCAACGAGCAGCAAGCCGAAGTGGTGGCCGTGGGCAAGTGGTTCGAAAAAGTGATGCGGCGTATCTGTGCGCGGGTGCTGAGCGAGGACGAAGTCGACAGCATCATCAAGGGGTCCGATTTCTGGATGGACTCTGACGAGATTCGCCGTCGGCTGTCCAAAGAGTCGCGGCCTGTGGTGCGGCGCACCACCACGCGCAAGGCGCCCGCCAGGAAGAAGTCGTCGAGCGCAAACCGGTGAGTGGCGCCGCTGCGCTGCAGGTTCACCCCAGTTCGGTTATCGTTGACGCATGCAGCCCATCATCACCGTTCGCAACCTGTCCAAGGCGTATGCCTCGGGCTTCAAGGCGCTCAAGCACGTCAATCTGGACATCCAGCGGGGCGAGATCCTCGCCTTGCTCGGCCCCAATGGTGCCGGCAAGACGACGCTGATCAGCATCATCTGCGGCATCGTCACGGCCAGCGAGGGGCAGGTGCTGGTGGGTGGTCAGGACATCGGCTCACATTACCGACAGACGCGCAGCCTCATCGGACTGGTGCCGCAGGAGCTGACCACCGACGCCTTCGAAACCGTGTGGGACACGGTCAGCTTCAGCCGTGGCCTGTTCGGCAGGCCGCCCAACCCGGCGCTGATCGAGAAGATCCTCAGGGACTTGTCGCTGTGGGACAAGAAGGACAACAAGATCATCACCTTGTCGGGTGGCATGAAGCGGCGGCTGTTGATTGCCAAGGCCTTGTCACACGAACCCCAGATCCTGTTCCTTGACGAGCCGACCGCCGGGGTGGACGTGAACCTGCGCCGCGACATGTGGCAGCTCGTGCGCCAGCTTCAGCAGTCGGGGGTGACCATCATCCTGACCACGCACTACATCGAAGAGGCGCAGGAGATGGCCGACCGCATCGGCGTCATCAACAAGGGCGAGATCATCCTGGTTGAAGAGAAGAACGAGTTGATGCGCAAGCTCGGCAAGAAGCAGTTGACCCTGCATTTGACGCAGCCGTTGGCCGAGGTGCCTGCGGGCCTGACGGGTTACGCGCTGGCCTTGTCGGCAGATGGGACGGAACTGGTGTGCACGTATGACGCCCAGGATGACCAGGTGGACGTACCCGGTCTGCTCAACGCCCTGATCGATGCGGGACTGCGCTTCAAGGACATCCAGACCACCCAAAGCTCGCTGGAAGACATCTTCGTCAACCTGGTGAAGGACGAAACATGAACCTCCACGCCATTCGCGCCATCTACCGTTTCGAGATGGCCCGCACGCGCCGCACGCTGATGCAGAGCATCATCTCGCCGGTCATCTCCACCTCGCTGTACTTCGTGGTGTTCGGGGCCGCCATCGGGTCGCGCGTGCAAGAGGTGGACGGCATCAGCTATGGCGCTTTCATCGTGCCCGGCCTGATCATGCTGTCGCTGCTCACACAGAGCATCTCCAACGCCTCGTTCGGCATCTACTTCCCGAAGTTCACCGGCACGATCTACGAATTGCTGTCGGCGCCGGTGTCCTCGTTCGAGGTGGTGCTCAGTTATGTGGGGGCGGCGGCCAGCAAGTCCATCATCCTGGGGCTCATCATCCTGGCCACGGCCGGCTTGTTCGTGCCCTTGCATGTCGAGCACCCCTTGTGGATGCTGCTGTTTCTGGTGCTCACTGCCGTCACCTTCAGCCTGGTGGGCTTCATCATCGGGCTGTGGGCCGAGAGCTTCGAGCAGCTGCAGGTGGTGCCGCTGCTGATCATCACGCCGCTGACCTTTCTGGGGGGCAGCTTCTACTCGATCAAGATGTTGCCGCCCGTGTGGCAGACCATCTCGCTGTTCAACCCTGTGGTTTACCTGATCAGCGGCTTTCGCTGGTGTTTCCATGGGCAGGCCGATGTGGGCCTGGGTGTGAGCCTGGCCATGACGCTGGGCTTCACCGCGGTCTCGCTGCTGATCGTGGCCTGGATTTTCAAGACGGGCTACAAACTCAAGCGCTGAATCAGCCCCTCGGGGCTGCCAGGTGCCCCGCTCAAGCCGGATCCGACGTTGGCAGCGACAAGGCCTCGCAGAGCTGAACCAGGGCCTGGTTGCAGTCCTCTTCGATCTTGATGTTCAGGATGGGGTCGGCTCGGGTCACACCCTGGTTGATGGCGATGAGCGGCTTGCCCAGCCGGTGGGCCAGGTCCGCAAAGCGGTAACCCGAGTACACGGTCAAGGACGAGCCGACCACCAGCAGGCCGCTGGCTTGCTCGACGCTGCCCATGGCGCGGGTGACACGTTCCTTGGGCACGTTGTCCCCGAAAAAGACCACGTCCGGTTTCAGGATGCCGGTGCAGGCCGGACACGCGGGCACTTGAAAGTCTGCGTAGCAGGCGTCTTCCAGATCGGCATCACCGTCTGGTGCCGAACGCGTCGACTCGGCTGCACCTGGCTCAAATGCCGGGTTGTGGTGTTCGAGCCATTGCTGGACCAGGCTTCGGGCATAGGTTTGGGCGCAAGCCATGCAGCGGACGCCATGGATGCCGCCATGCAGTTCGATGACCTCGTCGCAGCCCGACTTCTGGTGAAGGCCGTCCACGTTCTGCGTGATGAGTGTTGCCAGTTTGCTGGCGCGCCACAGACGGGTCAGTGCGAGGTGCCCGTTGCTGGGCTGGGCCTGCGACACCACAGGCCACCCCACCAAGCTGCGCGCCCAATAGCGCCGCCTGACCACCTCGGAGGCCATGAATGCCTGGTGCTGGATGGGTTGGCGCTGCCGCCAATCGCCATGACGGTCTCGGTAGGCAGGGATGCCGCTGGCGGTGCTGAGGCCCGCGCCCGTGATCACTGCCAGGGGCCCGCGCTCAAACAAAACAGCCAGCCGTTCGATGTCGTGGCTGGCTGTCGTGTGATCGGTCATGGTGACCCGATCTTAGAGCAGTTTGGTCAGAACAGTTTCAGGCTGAGCCAGTAAGCCACTGCGGCGACAAAGGCCGAGGCCGGGATGGTGAGGATCCATGCCCACACGATGTTCCCGGCTACACCCCAGCGCACCGCACTGGCACGTTGTACCGAGCCCACCCCGACGATGGCGCCGGTGATGGTGTGCGTGGTGGACACGGGCACGCCCATGGCCGTGGCGATGAACAGCGTCAGGGCGCCACCGGTTTCCGCACAGAAACCGCCGACCGGCTTGAGCTTGGTGATCTTCTGGCCCATGGTCTTGACGATGCGCCAGCCACCGAACATGGTGCCTGCGCCAATGGCCAGGTAGCAGGCCACGATGGTCCAGGTGGGGGGCGACTTGTCCGCTGTCGACGCGTAACCGGTCGAAATCAGCAGCATCCAGATGATGCCGATGGTCTTTTGGGCATCGTTGCCGCCGTGACCCAGACTGTAGGCGCCCGCCGATACCAGTTGCAGACGACGGAACCAGGCGTCCACCCGCGAGGGCGACACCCTGCGGAAGATCCAGGCCACGAGCACCATCATCAAGGAGCCGAAGGTGAAGCCGAGCAGGGGCGACACGAAGATGAAGGTCACGGTGCGCATGATGCCCGCACCAATCAAGGCGCCAGCGCCGGCCTTGGCCATCACCGCGCCCACGATGCCACCGATCAGTGCGTGCGAGGAGCTGCTGGGGATGCCATAGAGCCAGGTGATCACGTTCCAGGTGATGGCCCCACTCAGGGCGCCGAACACCACGTAAACATCCACCACGCCTTTGTCTGCGATGCCTTTGCCCACCGTGGCGGCCACACTCAGATGGAAGATGAAGATGGCCACGAAGTTGAAGAACGCGGCAAACACCACGGCCTGCGTGGGGCGCAGCACACCGGTCGAGACGACCGTGGCAATCGAGTTGGCAGCATCGTGGAAGCCGTTCATGAAGTCGAACAGCAGTGCCAGCACCACCAGCGCGACGATGACCCACAGGGCCACGTGCATGGTTGTCATGGTCAACCTCTCGGGATCAGGAGTTCTCGAGGATCACGCCCTCGATCAGCTTGGCCACGTCTTCACACTTGTCGGTGACGGTTTCCAGCAGCTCGTAGATGGCCTTGAGCTTGATCACTTCGCGCACATCGGGCTCTTCGCGGAACAGCTTGCTCATGGCGGCGCGCATCACGCGGTCGGCGTCGGTTTCGAGCTGGTCGATCTCTTCACAGGTCTTGAGGGCGGCTTCGGCCGTTCTGGCGTTGCCGATGTCGTCCAGCAGGGCCACGGCCGATTTCAGGCGTTCGCAGCTCTTGACGCACAGGTCGGTGAGGCGAACGATTTCCTCGGTCATGCTGCGCACGTCGTACAGGGCCATGGTCTCGGCGGCGTCCTGCATCAGGTCGGCCACGTCGTCCATGGTGTTGATCAGCGTGTGGATCTGTTCGCGGTCGATCGGCGTGATGAAGGTTTTGTGCAGCAGGCGGTTGACTTCGCGGGTGACGGTGTCGGCCGCGCTCTCGGCTGCGTCCACTTCCTGGTTGTACTTGTCGCGCAGGGTGGTGTCGTTGTAGTGCTTGACCAGATTCGCGAAGGCGTGGGCAGCCACGACGATGTGATTGGCATGCTGGTTGAACAGCTCAAAAAAATTGCCCTCACGGGGCAGCAGCTTTCCAAAGATCATGGGCTTTCTCGCATGTCACGGTCGTGACACTGTCTTGGTGTAAGCGCGAATTTTACCCGGCTGCGCGCCTGAACCATCGATGGCTTGGCGCCGATTGTCAAAACGACTCGCCCAAAGCCTGCGCAAGCGGGCAAGACCGGTGCTTCAGCCGGCCGCACGCGCCACGCTGCGGACAACCAGGCGCTCGCGCCAGGCCGTGGGCAGCCAGTTCAGGCAGGCGCGCAGGCGGGCGCTGCGGCCAACGATGTAACGTGCTTTGGGCGCCGGGCTGCGCAGGGCCTTCTCGACAGCCTTGATCACGGCCGAAACGGGCGTGCCCGGCGCTTCGTGCGCGTAGCGCTGGTAGAAGGTGTTGAGCGTCTGGTAGTGCGCGGTCGACGTCGGGCCAAAGGCGGGTGCCCGCGCGGCCTCGATGGCTGCACTGGTGTGCAAGGCCTTGTCCCAGATGGGGGTATCGACCTTGCCCGGCGCGATCGAGCAGACCTTCACGCCCATGGGCGCGAGTTCCATGCGCAGGGCGGCGGTCATGCCCTCCACGGCATGCTTGGAGGCCACATAGGCGGTCAGCCCCGGAGCCGCAAAGACGCCCGAGATGGAGCTGATGTTGACGATGTGACCACAGCTTTGTCGCAACAAGGGCAGGCAGGCTCGGGTGACGGCAAAGGTGCCCATGACGTTGACGTTCATCAGGCGAGCCAGTTCTTCCTGCGGTGTCTGCTCCAGGGGGGCGCTGAACGCCAGGCCGGCGTTGTTGATCAACGCGTCCAGGCATCCTCCGGTGATCTGGCCTATTTCGGCCACGGCTGCCTCGATCGACGCGGTGGATGTCACGTCCAGCCGAATCGGCGTGATACGACCTTGTGAATGGGTCTTCAAGTCTTCGGCATCTTCACGGCGTCGTACGCCAGCCAGCACCCGGTGACCTTGCTGCGCGAAATGCAGCGCCAATGCCTGGCCGATGCCGCTGGATGCGCCGGTGATCAGAATGGTCGAGCGAGCGTGCATGGCGCCTCCTGTGTTGTGTGCGCGACCCCGAACCAGGCGGCAAAGCGCCTGTGTGCTTCGGCCATTGATACCGGCGAGCTCAGTCCGAAGTCCTGCTGGGCGGCAGAGACATCGAAGTAGTGGTGCTTGGCACAGACTGCGGCCACGGCGCGCGTCAGCTTGGGTTCGCCCAGCATGGGCAGGGCGGTGTAGAGCGCCTCCGAGAGCGCACCGATGGCATAGGCCGTGGGATACGACACCTGCTTCCCGATGGGGGGCAAGCCGATGGCTGCCAGCAGGCCGTTGATCCACTCCCACATGGCGACGGGTTCGGGCTCGTTCACGAAATAGACCTTGCCACCGGTTTCGTCGTAGTCGGCCGCCTGCAGGTGCCACCAGGCTGCGTTCTCGACATAGCTCACGCTGATGAGGTTGTGGCCCGAGCCCACGCGGACCAGCTTGCCGGCCTTGTGCCGTTCAATCAACGCCGGCAGCAATTGGGTGTCCCGAGGGCCCCAGATGGCGTGCGGGCGCAAGGCCGTGGTCACCAGACCAGCCTGCCCGTGGGCGGCCAGCACCATCTGTTCGGCCAGCATCTTGGTGTGCTGGTAGGCGCTGACGGGCCTGGCGGGGTAGGGCGTCTGCTCATTGGCATGGCACAGATCATCGAAGCCGATCACGGCACTGGGCGAGCTGGTGTAGATCAGCTTGTGCACGCCTGCAGCCTGGCAGGCGTCGATCAGGTGCCGGGTGCCTTGCACGTTCGTTCGATGGAAGTCCTCGTAGCGCCCCCAGGGGCCGGTCTTCGACGCCACATGGAAGACGCGCTCGATGCCTCGGAAGGCCTGCCTGACCGCGTCTGCATCGGCCAGGTCAGCCTGAATCAACCGCACGCCGTGCTGTCGCAGCACAGGGTAGTCACCCCGGCACAGCACGGCCACGTCATGACCTTGTGCCAGCAGGGCTTCGACAATGTAGCGGCCCAGGAAACCCCCGCCACCGGTGACCAGTGTGTTCATGAGCGCACGCCCTTGTTGATCTGCAGCTGCGCCCACTCGGCCAGAACGGAGCGCTCGATTTTGGAGTTGTGCCGCTTGTCCACCGGGAAGGCTTTTGGATACGGCAACACGTGTTTGACGGGAAAGCCCAGGCCGTCGAGCCGCGCCTTGTAGGCATGCAGGCGCGTGGGGCTGATCTGCCGTTGGTATTCCGGGTAGAACTCCACCACCATGGCCAGCTCGGTCTGGCCCTCTACCTGCACGCCGACGAGCGCCGATCGCCATACCTCCGCTTCGGCGTTGAGCACTTCGTCCCCGGGCACCGAGAAGTAGCGTCAGCCATGGGCCTGAACGATGTGCTTGATGCGCCCGCAAAACCACAGCCGGCCTTGCTTGTCGAAGTAGCCAGCGTCACCCGTGCGGTGCCAGAAGCGGGGCGCACCGTTGGCCTGGTCGGCCTCGCTGGCCTCGATCTTGGTCTGGGCGGTGTTGATGGGGTCATTGTGGTAGCGAGGGGAGACCAGTGCCCCTCTGACCACGATCTCGCCGACCTTGCCCTCACCCAGCTCGGTGACATCCTGCCAGCGGTGCAAGGCGTGGTCCTCGGTGCGGATGATGCGCACCTCCAGGCCCGGAACGACCCGGCCCACGCAAACCCCATAGCCGACCGCGGACAAGCGTGCCGTCTCTCGCTCGATCTCGGCCGCATCAATGGTGCTGATGGGCGTGACCTCGGTCGCGCCGTAGGGTGTGTGCATCACGCCACGAGGCAGCACCTGGCCCAGTCGCTCGACCATCTGGTAGGGGATGGGCGCGCCGCCGCTGAAGGCGCGTCGAATACCGGGCAGTTGCTTGCCGGTGGCGACGCAGTGGCGGCTCAGGCGTTCCCACACGATGGGCGAGGCAAAGCCGGATGTGATGCCGAAGTCTTCGATGGTCTGCACCAGGTTCTCCGGCTTGCAGCGACCAGGGTGCAGCGAACCCATGTCCGGGATCACGCTGGTCTGCCCCAGGCAGGGTGAAATCAGCGTGGCCACGGGGAAGGCGGCGAGTTCGACATCCTGCTCGCTGCCCGTGCACATGGTGCCGAAGTGGGCGATCTGCGCGCCTAGCGTGCTGTGCAGGGCTTCGACGCCCTTGGGCGTGCCCGTGCTGCCACTGGTGAAAAAGATGGCCGCCAGCTCGCTGCCTTGCGTGCTCACGGCCCGGCCGATGGGGGCCTTGCTCTGGCGGATGTCCAGCAGGCGTCGGGTGGCCGGCAGACGCGCCTTGCCCGTGCTGACGAAGAGGCGGATGCTGGCGAACGCGTCCCCGACGAAAGGGCGCAATGCGTGCACAAGAGGCAGCGCGATCATGGCGTCGGGCGCCACCTTGCGCACGCAGTCCAGCAGGCGTTTCAGGCCCATGGCCGGGTCGATGATGACGGGCACCGCACCCAGCTTGAACAGCGCAACGACGATGACGGGCAGATCCAGATCCGGGCGGATCAGCATCAACGTCTTGCAGCCTCTTTGAACGCCGGCGTCTCGCAGGCAGGCGGCCGTGTGGTCCACTTCACCGAGAAACTGGTTGTAGCTGCGGGTCTCATACAGAAAGCGGCCTGACTTGCTGCGCTGGCGCGCTTGCGCAAAGGCCAGGCGGCCCGGTTGTCGCAGCGCCTGCTCTTGCATCAGCGAGTACAAGTTGAACTCGCTCGTCATCGCCATGTTCACGCTGACACCGCCTTGTCGCTTCGGGCATGCAAGCTTTGCTGGAAGCCCAGCACGTGCGGCATGCCGAAGACCATGATCTGTGCGAGATGAGGCCACAAAGGCCGGGCGAGGTGCCCGAACTGGCGTGTGAAGTAAAGGCACTGCGCTGCATGGGCCGCCAATGACAGCGCCATCACCACGTACAGCCAGGTGGGCGGGATATACAGAAAAGGGTGGGCCAGTTCGGCCAGGCCGACAACCCAGGACAGACCCACGATGGTCTTGCTGATGATGACGTGGCGGGTGGTGATCATGTTGATTCGCTTCATGGGCCGTTCTCAGGCGTCCACGCGGTGGGCCTGTTGTTGAAGGTCGCGCATGGCGATGCACTGGGGGTGGATGTCGGCTGGCGCGATACCCGCAATACGGTAGAGGTCGGTCATCCAGGCGTGCACGAGGTCCACGCTGTCCTGCGGACTGGCTGACAGCGTCGGGTGCAGTTGCATGGTGAAGCCGGTGCGGCCTTCCCAGGTGAAGCTGCCTGCGGTGATCGGGCACACGGCGCTCAAAGGGGGCGCGCTGATCACCCAGCCACCGCTCAGTTTGTGCGCATCAGCCCCAGGCGCCTGCCACGCACTCATGTTGGCGTACACGCCAAACCATGCGCGGTGGCGCAGCCTGTTGTAGGCGCGGCGGATCATGTCGTCGCTCAGCCAGCGGGCGAAGTTGGTGTAGAGCCAGGAGCCCCACAGGATGCCCTTGCCATACAGACCCTTGAGTTGCCCGTAGATGTCCTGCATGCTGGGCTCCCCCTGCAGGCGCAGCGAGACGGGCGCGGTCCAGTTGCCAGATTGGGTCTGGATGCCCAGGGAGCGCCGAAAGTCGTGCGGCATCATCCACACACGTTCACTGTCTGCTTGCAGGAATCGTTCGCGGCAGACCTTGTCCAGGCTGGCCAGGAAGAGCGAGGTTTCGCCCACGCCTTGCGCACGGGCACAGGCGCGGAGTTGATCGCTGTGATCGAGCGGTGCCAGGAAGTAGGCGAAGGTGTGCCCGGCTTGCTCTGAGGCCTGGCCTGCATTCCGCCGGCGCCAGGGGTAGTTCACCGGTTGGCTGTTGCGCAGGTGCAGTGTCAGCGCCGCGAGGCGGCCCAAGAAGCCCGGTTTGGGCGGGATGCTCTTGTGGGCCTTGGGCGGCATGCTGATGCCCAGCGAGGCCAGGATCTTCACGATCGCGCCACCGCCGTCATCGACTTCATGCGAGTGCAAGAACCACTGCATCTGTTCAGACGCAGGCTGGTACACGCCAAAGACCATGTCGATGTTTTCGCCCAGGGACTTGAGAACCCGGTACTTGCGTCCGGACCAATCGGTTGCCATCTCGCGTCAGCCCCGCTGGATCAGTACACGAAGTTGTAGCGGGTGTAGGACATGCCGGCCGCCGTCATCAGCGCCGTGACCTTGTGTCCGCGTGCCAGGCGGCCTTCCTGCTCGGCCACGGCCAATGCGGCGGGCACCGAGTTGGTGACCAGATTGCCGTATTCGGGCAGCATGAACATGTAAGGGATCTTCTTGGCCAGGCGCTTTTCGAGATCGCGCCAGGCCGTCAGGGTGTTGG
>JACPOH010000280.1 GCA_016185075.1 Aquabacterium sp.
CAGCTTGGCCGGCCCATTGGTTTCGCTGTACACGTTGTGCACATCCAGCACCGGCGGCATGCCGGGCACGGTGGTGATGGCGACGGGGGCGGCAGGCGCCGCGGGTTGTTGAGCCAATACGGTACGGTAAGCCAGCAAGGCTGACATGGCAGCGGCGGTGGCGGCCAGGGTCAGGCCAGCAGCCAGCATCTTGTTGTTCGAGGACATGCGCTCTCCAGGGGCAAAAAAGGGATCAGCGTGCGCGCTGCGCCGCACGGATCGCCGCAACGGATGATTCCACAATCTGCTGCACACCGATCTGACCCAGATCAGCGCTGGCACGGCGGGGGTCGCCCGTGACGCCATTGTGCGCCCCCGGCTTGTCGCCTTGCCCCAAGAGGTTGGTGCGCACGAGGTGCGGGTCGACCGCCAGGGACAAGGCCGTGTCGGCCAGGCCGGCGTGTGTGCCGATCTCGGCCTCGCTGAACCCACGCCGCTTGAGCTCGGCCACGAAATCGGTTTGCGTGACGCGGTAGTAGATGCTGAGCGCCAGCACGCGGCAGGCAGGGTCTTTGACCCAGGCCTTGTTGAGTTTGCTGGCCACACGCTCCTCGCTCTTCTGGTAGCCCCCGTGGTCCCCCAGGAAGACCACGTCACGAAAGCCGTGCTGCTTGAAGCTGCGGGCCACCCCTTCCAGCACCGCCTCGAAGGCATCTTCGGGGATCGAGATCGTGCCGGCAAAGCGCATGTGGGCCTCAGGCGGGTCGATACGCCCCTCGGGCACATAGGCCATCACCGGCGCCACCACGGCGTTGCCCAGGCGCTGGGCGATCTGGCCGGCCAGCGCCCGGGCGCGTACATTGTGTTTGCCCAACACCATGTGGGGGCCGTTCTGCTCCGTCCCGCCAATGGGCACCAGCACGGTGGTGGTGCCGGCCGCGACGCGGGCCTGCAGCTCCGGTGAGGTCAGGTCTTCAATGAAGAGGCTGCTGGCGGCCAGTGCCTGGGCCTTCATGCACAGGCCCAGCAACAAGCCCAGCGCCCAAGGCAGCCGTCTGATTTGCATGTTCATGCGCGCATCCTAAGGCCGATGACACCGTGGGCCGCGCAATATGGCGACAATGTGGGTATGACAGACCGTAGCTACCACCATGGCAACCTGCGGGCCGCGCTCATCGAAGCCGGCCTGGCGGCGCTGGAAAAAGGGGAAGATGGCCCCTTGAGCCTGCGCGCCATCGCGCGCGACGTGGGTGTCTCGGCCAACGCCGCCTATCGGCACTTCGCCGACAAACAAGCCCTGCTCGGTGCCCTGGCCGCCGAGGGGTTTCGGCGTTTCGCACAAGCCCAGACCG
>JACPOH010000281.1 GCA_016185075.1 Aquabacterium sp.
CACCGTGAAGGCGGGCTTGAAGACCGATGCCTCGGGTGCCATCACCGGCACCATCATCGTCAACAGCTCGCGCGCGGTGCTGTACGCCAGCAGCGGCGAGGACTACGCCAGCGCGGCGCGCCAGGCGGCGCAGGCCACACGGCTCGCGCTCAATGCCGCCCGCTGATCAAGCCGCCCTGGTGCAGCCAGCCTGAACCGGGCTGGGTGCACGGGACCATGTCAGACTAGGGCCCATGTTCCTGCTCAGGCTCTTGCTCAAGAACGCGTTCAGGCATCGCCTGCGCGCCTTGCTGACCATGATCGGTCTGGTTGTGGCCATTGCGGCATTCGGTCTGCTGCGCACCATCGTGGATGCCTGGTATGCCGGCGTGGATGCCACCTCCAGCACGCGCCTGATCACGCGCAGCTCGATCTCCCTGACTTTCCCCTTGCCCTTGAACTACGCCGAGCGCATCAAGTCGGTGGATGGGGTCAGTGGCATCTCGTGGGCCAACTGGTTCGGTGGCATCTACATCACCGAGCGCAACTTCTTTGCGCAGTTCGCCATCGACCCGCCCAGCTACCTGGCGCTGTACCCCGAGTTCATCCTCAGCGATCAGGAAAAGCAGGACTTCTTCCGGGATCGCCAGGGCTGCGTGGTGGGCCGCAAGCTGGCCGACAAGTTCGGCTGGAAGGTGGGCGACACGATCGCGATGCGCGGCACGATCTACCCGGGTACCTGGACCTTCACCATCCGCGGCATCTACAAGGGCAAGGACGCCAAGACGGACGCGCAGCAGATGTTCATCCACTGGAAGCTGCTGGCCGAGACCATCCGTGCGCGCATGGGGGGAGGGGCACAGGCGGACCACGTGGGCGTGTACGTGGTGGGCATCAAGAACCCGGACGACGCGCCCCTGGTGTCGCAGCGCATTGATGCCTTGTTCAAGAACTCGCTGGCTGAAACGCTGACCGAAACCGAGAAGGCCTTTCAGCTGGGCTTCGTGTCCATGAGCGAGGCGATCTTGCTGGCCGTGCAGGCCGTGAGCTTCATCATCATCCTGATCATCATGGCGGTGATGGCCAACACGATGACCATGACCGCGCGCGAGCGCCTGGCCGAGTACGCCACGCTCAAGGCATTGGGCTTCGGCCCGAACTTCGTGGTCAAGCTGCTGTTTGGCGAAAGCCTGTTGATCGCCCTGATCGGCGGGCTCATCGGCATGGCGGTGACCTTCCCGCTGGCGCGGGCCTTCGTGAACGCAGCGGGCACCTTGTTCCCGATCTTCAATGTGTCCATGCTGACAATCAGCCTGCAGTTGCTGGCCAGCATCGTGGTGGGGGCCGTGGCCGCAGCCTGGCCCGCCTGGAAGATGTCGCGCATCGACATCGTGCAGGGTTTGCGCCACGTTGCGTGATACCCCCCTGAAAAGGTTACAGGGTTTGCACTGAAATATCCGGGCGACGACATTTATCCGGCTTGTGCATCCCTAGCCTGACCGCTTCGCCGAATCCGTGTCATTCGGTGCCCAGGAGGCTGCATGCAAACAATGGATCAACACGCGCCTGTGCGCGACATGAGGAGAGACCGAGCCAGGTCGGGCTGGTGGCAGCGATGCCATCGTGTGGTGGCAGCGCTGGCGCTGAGCCTGCCGCTCTGGATGTTGGGCACGCCGCAGGCGCAGGCCGCCCAGACGCCCAAGGTGTTCCACGTGTCACCCGGCACCAACGCCTCGGCGGAAACGCTCAAGGCCATCTTCTATGCCAGCGAAGGTGACATCGTGGAGTTCGGCGAGGGCAACTTCGAGTTCCCCAGCGGCCTGATCATCCATGGCAAGCGGGGCTTGACCATCCGTGGTGCCGGCAAGGACAAGACCCGCCTGAGCTTCAAGAACAGCAACACCGCAGAGGGCATCAACGCGTCCCACTGCGAGGGCATCACGATTGAAGATCTGGAGGTCATCGACACCCCGGGTAACGGCATTCGTGTGTACCGCTCGAAGTACGTCACCTTGCGTCGCATCAAGGCGGGCTGGTCCGATGCCGACCCCGTGAAGCCTGGCTATCAGACCAAGCCCAGCAATGGTTTCTATGCCATCTACCCCGTGATGGTCCAGCAACTGCTGGTGGAGGACACCTACTCGTACGGTTCGGTCGACGCGGGTCTCTACGTGGGCCAGTCCAGCGATGTGATCGTGCGGCGCAACGAAGCGCGCTACAACGTCATCGGCATCGAGCTGGAGAACGTGCAGCGCGGTCTGGTCGAACAGAACCTGTCGACCGAAAACACGGCGGGCTTCCTGGCCTACGACCTGGAGGGGCTGTCACAGTTTGGCGATGGCAACGTGGTGCGAAACAACCGCTTCGTGGCCAACAACGTCAAGAACTTCGGCGCCGCGGGCTTTGTCAAGGATGCACCCCCGGGTACCGGCGCGATCATCGCGGCCGAAGACAACCTGGAGTTCTATGGCAACGAACTGGCCGACAACGCCACCACGGGCCTCTTGATCGTCAACTATGGCTTTGTCAACAGCAAGGCCACCGACAAGAAGCTCGACTGGTTCAACGAAGCCGTCAACGTCCACCACAACACCTTCCGCAACAACGGCAAGAGCCCACCCAAGCTGGATCTGAATGACGCATCCACCACGATCACGGCGCTGATCGGGCTCAAGGGCTTTGGTGTGTCGGCCCACATCATCACCGATGGCCAGGTGGACAAAGCGAATTCCTGCAGCACCTACCCAGTGGACAAGGATGGCATTGCGCTCAACAAGCCGAACCCGTCGGAAACCGATCGCGTCAATCCCCGGCAGACCTCGCTGGGTGCGCCAGGCTTTGGCTTGACGGACCCTCAACCGGGCTGTCATTACAACGACTGGAAGTTCAACGCCACCACCTGGCCCATCCTGGGGACCATCAAGAAGCTCAAGGAAGAGAACCGCATCTGCATCACGGACAACTCCTACGATGTCTCGGTGCCGCCCTACCTGAATGCGAATGTGCAGAACGGTGAGCTCACCAACCTGTTGAACTTCCTGCCCGGTGACCGCAACCTGCTGCGCCATGCATGCAAGCTGCGGAGTGTGCCGCTGCCCACCGTGAAACTGCCGTATGTGCTGCCGGACAACGTGGTGCGTCAACCCACCATGGAAGAAGCCGCCGCGGTGTGTGGTGCCGCCCCGCGCTCGCAGACCAACTTTGCCCTGGCTGCGCGTTTCAACTGCCCGCAACTGGACCAGTACGCTCTGTTCCGCGACCCTCAGGACCCACGCAGTGGCCCGATGGGCAGTGGCGTGCCGTATGAGTTGACCTCGACCCTGTTCACCAACTACGCGGCGAAGTACCGGTTCATCTTCATCCCGCCGGGCAAGCAAGCCGTCTACCGTGATTCGAAGACGGGCTTCAAGACCAGCAAACCCGCCGGCGTCACCGATGGCGCCTGGTACCCGGCAGCCGAGACCCCCTCGCAAAGCCTGGCCACACTGGCCTTCCCGACTGGCACCATCATCGCCAAGACCTTCACCTTCAAGCGCGAAAACGCATCGGGTCAGGCGATTGGTGAAGACCTGATCGAGACGCGTCTCCTGATCAAGCGTGACGGCCCAGACGGCCCCTTCTGGATGGGCCTGCCTTACATCTGGGAAAAGGGCGCGGATGGCAAGCTGGTGGCGCGCCTGACGCCTCAAGGCGCCGAGCTGCAAGGCCGCTATGACTACCTGGACCATGACCCCGAGGTCAAGGACGCCACCGGTCAGCGCGTGCGCTACACCGGTGAGGTCAAGCAATACGGCGTGCCATCGGCGATGGCGTGCGTGGTGTGCCACGGTTCGGACAAATCCGGCGAGGCGGGGGCAGCCCCCATTGGCCCCAAGGCGAAGTTCCTCAATCGCCTGAACCCGGCTCTGGGCAACCAGAACCAGTTGCTGTACATGAAGGCGCAAGGCCTGCTGTCTGGCCTGCCGGAGTCGCTGGCCAGTGTCGAGCGTGCACCTCGCTGGAACGTGCCAGGCGATGCGGGTCAAACCGCTGGCAGCCCGCAGGACATTCAGGTCCGCGCACGCTCTTATCTGGAGGCGAACTGTGCCTCCTGCCACAACCCGGGTGGCGAGGCGGCCAACTCCGGTCTCTTCCTGCAGCTGAGCGGGCCGCTCAATCAGCAAAGCGGTGTGTGCAAGAAGCCTGTGGCAGCGGGCCGCGGCGCCGGTGGCATCCAGTATGACCTGGTGCCTGGCAAGCCCGAGGAGTCCGTGCTGCTGTACCGCGTGGCCTCGTCCGAAAATGGTGTGCGCATGCCCCCGATCGGTCGCACCATCCCGCACGCTGAAGGGGTGAAACTCCTGAGCGACTGGATCAAGGTCATGCAACCGGATGACCCCAATGCCGCCAAGGCCTGCCAGTAAGCTTGAACGGACCTCGCTCTGCACCTTGGTGTAGAGCCCACAGGCCCGCTGCCGACAGGTGGCGGGCCTTTTTCATGGGGGATGGCAAGCGGGCACAATGTCGACATGCCCCTTCGTGTCGTCCCGATGAGTTATGTCATTCGCAACCTGTGGATCAGGCGGGTGACCACCTTGCTGACCGCGGTGGGCATGGGCCTGGTGGTGTACGTCTTCGCCACCGTCCTGATGATGAGCGAGGGCATCCGCGCGACGCTGGTGGCCACAGGCCAGCCCGACAACGTGATGGTGCTGCGCAAAGGGGCCGGGGCCGAAATCAACTCCGGCATCACGCGGGACCAGGCCGGGGTGATCGAGAGCCTGCCGCAGATCGCCATGGACGGCAGCGGCAACCGCCTGGTCAGCACCGAGCCGGTGGTGCTCAATACCCTGCCCAAACGTGCCAATGGCAAGCCCAGCAACGTGACGGTGCGGGGCACTTCGGCCATCGGCATGGCGCTGCGCCCACAGGTGCAGCTGTTTGCCGGGCGCATGTTCCGACCCGGCACGAGCGAGATCATCACGGGCAAGGCGGTCGCCAAGGGCTTTGCGGGCGCGGGCCTGGGCGAGACCATGCGCTTTGCGGGACGTGACTGGCTGGTGGTGGGCGTGTTCGACGCGGGGCGCAGTGGCTTTGACTCGGAAGTCTGGGGCGACAGCGAACAGATGATGCAGGCGTTCCGGCGCCGGGCGTATTCCAGCGTGGTCTTCAAGCTGACCGACCCGGCTGCCTTCGATCAGGTCCGCCAGAGCCTGGACGATGACCCACGCCTGACCCTGGAGGCCAAGCGCGAGGCCGTGTTCTATGCCGAGCAATCCGAGGCGCTGGCCACCTTCATCCGCTTGCTGGGGCTGGCGCTGTCCATCATCTTTTCGATCGGGGCGGTGGTGGGGGCCATGATCACGATGTTCGCCTCCGTGGCCTCGCGCATTGGTGAGATCGGCACCCTGCGGGCCTTGGGCTTTCGGCGCACGGCGGTGCTGTCCGCGTTTCTCGGCGAGTCGCTGCTGCTGTCCCTGGTGGGCGGCATCATGGGCCTGGCCGCCGCCGCGTGGATGCAGACCGTCAACATCTCGACGGTCAACTTCCAGACCTTTTCCGAGCTGGCATTCAAGTTCACACTCACCCCGCGTATCGC
>JACPOH010000282.1 GCA_016185075.1 Aquabacterium sp.
CACCGGTGGGGCCTTGACCGCCTTCAGCACTCTGCAGGATGTTGGGCACAGCCTGGGCGCTGTTGCTGGCGTCCTTGCTGGCCACCATGGCATTGCGCTTGATCACGTTGCCCGCCATCGCGCCCTTGGTGCTGGTTGTGCCGTCAAGGCTGGGCACCGCATCTTCCTGAAGCAGCAGGTTTTGCGACCGGTTGTTCACCAGTTTGTTGTCGGTCAGGGTGTTGTTGAAGGCCGTGTGCAGCATGATGCCGTACTTCATACCCGAGACGTAGTTGTTCGTCACGGTCACGCCGTTCGAGTAGTCATCCAGGTAGATGCCGCGCGTGTCGGTGCCACCGCTGGGGACGCCGTCTGCCGAGCCCGTTCCCACATCAACGATGTTGTTGCTGATGGTGAGGTTGTTGGCGAACAGCACCTTGGTGACTGGGGTGGTGGATGCGGCGCCGCTGACCAGGGTGGGGTTCTTGGGCGGTTGCGCGACATAGATGCCGCCGCAGTCTTGAAAGTCCGTGCAGCTGTTGAGCACCTGGTTGCTGTCGATCAGGGGGCCCAGCGTGGCGATGACCCCGTTGGACGAGCTGCCGCTCACCAGGTTGCGCGTGAAGGCACCGGCCTCGCCCAGCCTGACGCCTACGGCCATGTTCCCCTGGCCGGAATTGGTGACCAGGGTGTTGTTCACGCTCACGTTGTAAGAGCGACGCGACAGCGGCGGGACCGGTGTGTAGCTTCTGGGGATGTAGCCCAGCCAGATGCCCTCTCGGGCGCTGCGGTCCACATAAGAGTTGCTGATCGTGTTGTTCTGCGAGTCAGCCATGGAGATCCCGCGCCGACCAGCACGCAAGACCAGGAGGTTGTCCAGCGTGGCGCCACTGGTCTGGTTCATGGAAATGCCGTCGGACATCGTGTCTTGCACCTGGATGTTGGACAGCGAGAAGTTGCTCACATTGTTGGCAACGATGGCGTTGGCCTGGCTCGACACGGCGATGGACAGCGAGGTCGTGGCCGGTGAGGTGCTGTCCTTCAACCACACGTAGAGCTTGTGGTTGGCGGCATCAAAGTACCACTCGCCAGGGGAATCCAGCATCCACAGCTTGTTTTCCAGCCAGTAGCCGTAGCCGGCGTCCAGGGCGTAGTCGTTGTAGATGCCCCAGTCGTCCAGGATGCTCACGTGAGACAGGCCGAGCGTCACGGCCTGCCCGCTGCTGTTGAGGCTGGCGCTGGCCACACGGTATTCCGTCAGGTCGGAGCCAACATTGCGAGAGAACACCGTCGCGCCTGTGATGTCCTTGCCTGCAGGGACCACGCCGGCGTTGATGTTCAGGGTGGTGCCGTTGCCGCGCTGCGTGATGCGTGCATACCGGCTGTTGGCCACGCTGAAGTCCCCGCTGCCGACGTTGGGTGTGCGGGCCAGCGTTTGCCTCACGCCATTGACGAGCAACTGGGAAATGCCGCCTGACTCGATTTGTGAATTGGTGGTGGCCACCCAGATGTTGCTGGTGCCGTAGCGCGTCCAGGTCAAGCCGTTGACCGGGCGGCTGCCCGAGATGATGGCCCGCGACGTGGAAGCGGTTGAGCCGTAGTTGGTGTAGGTCACGCCGGACTTGACGACCAGGGTTTCGCGCCAGGCGTTGAGCGCCTGCAGCTTGACCGTGTCCCCTGAGGTGACGCTCGAGTTCACCTTGGCGAGGGTCTTCCAGGCTGTGGTGGTGGTGGTCCCGTTGTTGGCGTCGTTGCCTGCGCTGGCGTCAACGTAGTACGTCGCGGCGTACGCCGAAGCGGTGAAGGCGCACAACAGTGCGCTTGCTGCGCGGATGGCAGAAAGTCGGTTCATGGCTTGTTCCCTGTTTGCTATCTTGGGTGGATGGGATTGCCAGTGTATGGCAATGCCATGTCATTTGGCTTGTGCACATATGTGGCGAATGTGGTGAAAATGTTGCTATCAGTTTGTTTTGACGTTGAAAGACACTTGCTTTGTCGACGTGGCCATGCCTGACAAAGGTCGCGGTTGTACGTGGGGGGGTATGTTGACGCGGGCGCCGACCCCATGCGGGTGAGCGTGCCCGGAGGGGGCCGGGCTTTCCAGCACCGCGTATCCAGCCATCAAGCCCGGTCCGGATTCGGGCCAACGAAGCTGTAACAGGGGGCGCACCAGGGCGCCCACCACAGGGCTCACACCTTGAGCACGATCTTGCCGATGTGGCTGCGGCTTTCCATCAGGCGGTGGGCCTCGGCGGCCTGGTCCAGATCAAAGACCTGGTGGACATGGGGCACGCAGCGGCCGGCTGCCAGCGCGGGCCACACGAAGGTCTGCAGCTCGCGCGCGATGGCCGCTTTTTCTTCGGTGCTGCGCGCCCGCATGGTGGAGCCGGTCACCGTCAGGCGCTTGAGCATGATGGGCAGCAGGCTGAACTTGTCGACCGTGTCGCCGGCCATGAAGCCGATCAGCAGCAGGCGGCCGTCCTTGGCCAGGGCGCCCAGGTTCTGTTCGAAATAGCCGGCGCCCATGATGTCGAGGATGAGGTCCACGCCACGCCCGCTGGTCCAACGCATGACCTCGGGCACAAAGGCCTGGGTGCGGTAATCGATGCTGAACTCGGCGCCCATCTCCACGGCGGCGGCGCCCTTGTCGGGCCCACCATCGGTGGAGATGGCATGCAGGCCCATCTCCCTGGCCAGGATCAAGGCGGTGGAGCCGATGCCGCTGGTGCCACCATGCACGAGCAGGGTCTCGCCGGCCTTGGCGCGGCCCATCATGAACAGGTTGGCCCATACGGTGAAGAAGGTCTCGGGGATGGCGGCGGCGTGGATGGCGTCCATGCCGCGTGGGCGCAGCAGGGTCTGTGAAGCTGGCAGCACCACGTATTGCGCATAGCCGCCACCGTCGGTCAGGCCGCAGACGGGGTTGCCCACGCTGAAGCCCTGCACGCCATCACCCAGGGCCACGACTTCACCGGCCACTTCCAGCCCCGGGGTGGGGTTGACGCCAGGGGGCATGGGGTAGAGGCCGCGCCGCTGCAGCACGTCGGGCCGGTTGACACCTGCGGCTTCGACCTTGACCAACAGTTGGCCGGGGCCGGGTTGCGGCAGCGGGATCTGGCGGGCTTGCAACACGTCCGGACCACCCGGCTGGGTGATCGCGATCTCGGTCATCAAGGTGGGCAGGCTGGGCATGGGCGGGTGTCCTCAGGTCGTTCTTCGATGAAACGATCCGATTGTGCGCCGCGCGCAGTGGCCAGGGCCGTCAAGGGGGCATGGCCAGGCCTGCCTGGTTCAGGTCTGGGTCAAGCCGCCATCTGTGCACGCACCGCGCCACCCAGCGGCGTCACGCCGGCCCACACGCAGCTTTGGGCATAGAGCGTGTCTTGCAGTAGTTCGTCGCGGGCGGCGCGCGACACGATCCGCGGGTGCTGGATGGAGAAGTAGCCACCCGTCTCGCCGCGCCGTGAGGCGTCCAGCGCCAGGTCGGCGGCCAGCCGGCCCGCGCGCTCGGGCCCGATCAGGAAAGGCTTCATCACGGCGTACTGCCAGCCAGGGAGGTCACGGTACAGCGGCGAGGCCACGCCACCGGGGTGCATGGCCTGCGAGCTGATGCCGGCGGGCAGCTTGCGCGCCAGGGCGTTGCTGAACAGGAGGTTGCCCAGCTTGGATTGCGCATACGCCGGCAGCACACGGTAGGGCTTGCGGCCCTTGGCCGTGTCCAGTTCCATGCGACCGATGTTGTGCGCGATGGACGACAGGTTGACGATGCGCGCATCCCCTTGGCCTGCACCGCCTTCGTCGGCCACGGCCTGAAGCAAGGGCATCAGGCGGTGGGTGAGCAGGAAAGGGCCGAGGTAGTTGCCGCCGAACTGCAGCTCGAAGCCCTCGGCTGTGAACTGCTGGCGCAGGGGCACGGCGCCGGCGTTGTTGATCAGGGCGTGCAGCTTGTCGTGCCGTGACGAGAAGGCCTGCACGAAGCGGTGGATGGCGTCGAACGAGGCCAGGTCCAGCTCGTACAGCTCGACCGTGGCGCCAGGCGTGCGCTGCAGGATGTCGTCGCGGGCGGCGGCGGCCTTGCGCTGGTCGCGGCAGGCCAGGCAGACGGCGGCGCCGCGCTGGGCCAGTTCATGGGCAATGGCCAGGCCGATGCCGGAATTGCCGCCTGTGATCACAACCGTCTTGCGCATGGGGCTACCTCGCGGCGGGGATGGGGATGGTGTCGATGAAGGATCGCACGTGTTGCGTGAACAGCTCGGGCTGTTTGAGCGTGACCCAGTGGCCCGCAGGGATTTCGTGGCGAGTGAGTTGCGGCACCCAACGCGAGAGGTTTTCGCTCAACCAGGGGCTCACGAAGTGATCCTGGGTGGGCACCAGCACCTGCACCGGCGCATGGGCAAAACGTTGCTGCGGCCGCAGCATGCGCTGGAAAACGTTGGCACGGTACAGGCCCACGCCATGTACGCCGTCCGAGGTCTGCGAGGCGCGGGGCTTGATCTCGGTGCGCTCCAGCAGGCGCATCAGGCCGGGCCAGTTGGGGCCGATGACGGTGCGCCACAGGGCTTCAGGCAGCAAGGGCAGCTGGAACATGTAGACGTACCAGGACTTGAGC
>JACPOH010000219.1:0-1137 GCA_016185075.1 Aquabacterium sp.
CAACTGGTCAACGAGACCAGTGTCACCGGCTACGTCAATGCCGTCCTTGACCTGCTGACAAAAGGCATCGGACCGGACATCGTGACGGATCAGGATGGCCAGTGCGGCGCCTACACACTGGAGGTCCAGCAGTACATCCAGGCGCTTGACGCCAAAGTGCCAGCCAACAAGGCACTACAGGACGCCGCATCCAAATGCAAGCTGGAGACCCTGACCCAGCGCAGCGTCACCCTGCAGCTGGCGGAGCAGCGCGCCCTGGCCTACGACCCTGTCGCCCTGACTCAGCACATTGCGGACCGGCTGCTGGGCGGCAGCATGACAGAGAAGCTGCGACAAGCCATGTTGAACACGCTCAGCACGCTCGACGTTCCCGCACTCAATGCCGAGCAGACCAATGGCGACGCCATCAACAGCGCGTTGGACAAGCGTGTCTGGACCGCCATTCTGATGGTGGCCGCATCCCCTGAGTTTCTTGTCACCAAGTGAGCACGCCGATGACTTCCCTCAAACGCCGTCGCTTCCTGCGAAACAGCGCGAGCCTGATCGCAATGGGCAGCGCAGGCTCATGGCTGGCCAACCTTGGTGCCGTCTCGCAAGCATCTGCACAGTCCACGAGCGGGGACTACAAGGCTTTGGTCTGTATTTTTCTCAATGGCGGCAACGACGCGCACAACACCGTCATCCCGGTTGATGCGACCTCGTGGCGGTGCTACAGCGCCACCCGCGATCCCTCCGTGATGGCCAAGGTCAGCGGCAGCCCCATGCCTGACAACCTCAGCTCGATCGCCCTTGAACAAAGTACCCTGTTGAACATCGGCCACCGCAATGCGCAGAGCTTGAACACAGGGAGAAGCTTTGCCTTGCATCCCCAACTCAAGAAGCTGCAGAAGCTGTACACGGGTGGCTCGGCCGCCATCGTGGCCAACATCGGCCCACTGATCCAGCCCACGTCCAAGGTCGATCTGCTGTACCCCTCGTGCCCCCTGCCCAGGAAGCTTGGCTCGCACAACGACCAGGCCTCGATCTGGCAGTCACTGGGCGTTGAGGGCACCACGGCAGGCTGGGGCGGGCTCATCATGGACAAGCTCAAAAGCCGCAACGTCAATGAGGTGTTCTGCAGCGTCGGGGTGAACACAC
>JACPOH010000219.1:1158-2292 GCA_016185075.1 Aquabacterium sp.
GGGCGTCTGGCTCAGCGGCCAAACGGTCGTGCCCTACCTGCTCGGCACCGGCGGTTTCCAGTCAATGGGCGGCAACACCGGCCAGATCCTGGGCAGCAGCGCGGTGTATGCGGCCGTGCGGGTAGCCGCGTCGACGACGACCCGGCAAGACGTGATCGCATCGGACTTCGTCAGAGTCGCCAGCCGGACCTTGTCCAGCGAAGCCGCGCTGAGCCGGGGCTTGCCAGCCGTCAACCAGGCGCCCTGGGGAACACCCGGCACAACGACAGATGCCGACCCGCTGCTGCAATACACCGAGCCGGATACCGGACTTTCGAAACCCAACCCCCTCGCGCGCCAGTTGCAGACGATCGCTCGCATGATCGCCGCCCGCAACAGCAGCGGCATCGGCGCCGGCCGCCAGGTTTTCATGGTGAGCCTCGGCGGTTTTGACACCCACAGCGATCAACTGCGGCAGCACGCCAGACAGCTGGCCAAGCTGGATCATGCGGTGGACTATTTCCAGAACTGCCTGGCCCAGATGCCGGGCGGGGACATCCGCAACCAGGTCACCACCTTCACGGCTTCGGATTTCGGTCGGGCGCTGGTCAACAACGGTGATGGATGCGACCATGGCTGGGGCGGCCACCATTTCGTGATCGGAGGCGGCGTGAAGGGCGGCGACGTGTACGGCAAGTACCCCGCTTTCATGGCCTTCGACGGCGACGGCAATTTCTTCAGCGACGAACTGCTGGCGGGTGGCGTGTTGCTGCCAGGTCTGTCGGTTGACCAGCTGGTCTACACCCTGGGCAAATGGATGGGGGTGGCGGAGGTCGACCTGGTCGGCGCCACGCCCGGTGCCGGCATCGCACCGCATATTGGCAACTTCGACGCAAGCGTGCGCGATATTGGCTTCATGGCGTGATGTTGTGACCCTATTGTGACGCCGCCTCTGTCAGAATCCGGCTGATTTCACAACAATCCGCCTCACATCATGAAAGTTTCAGTGGTTGGCACCGGCTATGTGGGCCTGGTGACGGGTGCATGTCTGGCCGAGATGGGCAACGACGTGCTGTGCCTGGACGTGGACCCCAACAAGATCCGCATCCTCGAAGAAGGCGGCATCCCCATCCACGAGCCGGGCCTGGACAAGGT
>JACPOH010000220.1 GCA_016185075.1 Aquabacterium sp.
ATCTCGCTGATCACCAGCCTGGCCGAGCGTGAAAGCGACCAGAAGATGGTGACGCTGTCGACGCTGCATGCCTCCAAGGGCCTGGAGTGGCCGCATGTGGTGCTGGCCGGGGTCAACGAGGGCTCTCTGCCCTTCTCTCGCGAGGAGGGCGAAATCACGCCTCAACAGGTCGAAGAAGAACGCCGCCTGATGTACGTGGGCATCACCCGCGCCCGGCTGACGCTGGGCGTGAGCGTGCTCAAGCGCCGCAAGAAAGGCCGCGAGTACGTGCAGGCCATGCCCAGCCGCTTCGTGGCCGAGATGAAGCTGGGCGAAGGCGGTGGCCCCAAGGAAGACCCGCGCGAGAAGCTCAAGCGGCTGCGCGAGGAGATGGCAGCCAAGGCGGCGGCGTCAAAGGCGGCGGCAGCGCGGGCCCAGGGGTGAGCGCAAGCGCTCACTTTTTTCCACTCCTTCGACGTGACGGCGAAAAAAAACCCGAGGGTTGAATCTCGGGTTTCAGAATCCACCAAAAGGAGGAGTGGAGGAGACAAACGAAACAAGCACGTGTAAGACATCTCAAACAGCTGAAAGTTCCACACGGCTGAAACAAATTGTAAAGCGCGCGTGAAAATTTCGCAAGGCTTGCCCCGAGGCACAATGCGAACCCATCGCCCAAGCGATGACTCAGTACGCAAGGACGCTTCAAATGGAATGCACGATCAACTGGCAACCTACCTCCGGCATGGCCTTCATGGCGGAAACAGGCAGTGGCCACATCATCAACATGGATGGCGCCCCGGAAGGCGGCGGGCGCAACCTGGCGCCCCGGCCCATGGAAACCGTGCTGGCCGGAACGGGCGGCTGCACGGCCTATGACGTGGTACTGATCCTCAAGCGCGGGCGCCACGACATCCGCGGCTGCCAGGTCAAGCTCACCGCAGAGCGCGCCGACACCGACCCCAAGGTGTTCACCAAGGTCAACATGCATTTCGTCGTGACGGGCGTGAACCTGCCGGATTCGGCGGTGGCCCGCGCCATCCAGATGTCGCACGAGAAGTACTGCTCCGCCTCGATCATGATCGGCAAGACCGCGGAGATCACGACCAGCTTCGAGATCGTCGCGGCCTGATTCGGCCCAGGAGAGCGCTCAGAGGTAGTGCGCCGTGGTCGTCATGACCTTGGCCGCCAGGCGCATCAGCCCGCGCACGGGCGACGGCAGCTCGATGCCACCCGCGCGTTGGGCCGCATCCGCATGGGCCACCTCGTCGTCACGCATCTGGGCCACGATGGCCTTGGAGGCCACATCGCCTGCGGGCAGGCGGTCCATGTGGCTGTTGAGATGGTGCTCCACCTGACGCTCGGTTTCCACCACGAAGCCCAGGCTGATCTTGTCGCCTGCCTTGGCGGCCAGCAGGCCGATGCCGAAGGCGCCCGCGTACCACAGCGGGTTGAGCAAGCTGGTGCGGCTGCCCAGCGCCTTGAGACGCTGCTCTGTCCAGGCCAGGTGATCGGTTTCTTCGCGCGCGGCGGC
>JACPOH010000221.1 GCA_016185075.1 Aquabacterium sp.
GGCATGGCCCAGAACCGGTATCACCAGAATCAATCCAAACATCAAGGTGCCCAAGCCCAGCAGGCTGAGCGTCATCACGATCGCGGCCCAGGTGCTCAGGCAGATGGGATTGGCCGCCACGGCGCGCCAGCTGGTCAGCACGGCGCGTTGCACGCTGACCTGACGGTCCACCAGCAAGGGAATGGCCACCACACTGGAGGCAAACACGGGCGCGGCCATCACGCCGCCCACCAGCAGCCAGATCTCGAAGAAGCCGGGGTTGGGCGACAGCACCACACGGTGCAGGAAGTCGGTGGGCGTGGTCACGGGCGGCTTGACCCCCAGCGTGATCAGCGCGGCCGAGGTCATGACCCAACCCGTGCCCAGCGCGGTAAGCAGCAGGCCGAACTTGACGAGGCGACGGTCCATCGACGACCACACGGCCCATACCGCGTCGAAGCCGGCAGGCTCGCCCCGCAGCAAGGCACGGCTGACCGCATACAGACCGGTGCTCAGGATGGGGGCCACCATCAGGAAGCCCGACAAGGCGCCGGCCCGGATCCAGAAACGATCCCAGGCCAACAGCATCAACAGGCCGCCGAAGCCGCCCATGAGCGCACCATGTGCCAGACCGACCACGGGCGCATCCATGAAGTCGCTCCAGCCCCGGGCCAGCCAGATGAAGGTCCGCAAGGAGTGCACCTTGCGAACACGCAAGGGACGGTCCTGGGTACGCAACAGTTCACTCATATCGCAAGGCCTCGGCAGGTTGCACACGGCTGGCACGCCAGCTGGGGTACAGCGTGGCAGCCAGGGACAAAACCAGAGAAATCAGGGCGATGGGGATGATGTCGCCCCATTGCGGGTCAGAGGGCATCTGGGAGATCAGGTAAATGCTGCCAGGCAGGAAGCGCACGCCCAGCAGGTGCTCGATGAAAGGCACGATGACATCCAGGTTGAAGGCCACCAGCAACCCCAGGCCCAGACCGCCCAAAGTGCCCATCACGCCAGACAAAGCGCCCTGCACCATGAAGATCGCCATGATGGAGCGCGGGCTGGCGCCCAGGGTGCGCAAGATGGCGATGTCGGCGCGCTTGTCGGTGACCGTCATCACCAGGGTGGAAACCAGGTTGAAAGCCGCCACGGCCACGATCAGGGTGAGGATGATGAACATCATGCGCTTTTCCACCTGCACCGCGTCGAACCAGTTGCGGTTGGTGCGCGTCCAGTCGCGCACGATGACATCCGGGCCCAGGGAATCGGCCAGCTGGTTGCCCACGCTGCGGGCCAGTTGCGCATCCTTGAGCTTGAGCTGCACGCCCGTCACCCCACCGGTGCGAAACAGCTTGGCCGCGTCATCCGCGTGCATCAGCACCAGGCTGCTGTCGTACTCGTAGTGGCCGGCATTGAACACGCCCACCACCGTCACCTGCTTGAGGCGCGGCACCACGCCGGCCGGCGTCATCTGGCCACTGGGGGCCACGACGGTGAGCACGTCGCCCTCGTTCACGCCCAGGCTGCGCGCCATCTCGATGCCGATGATCACGCCCCAGCCACCACTGTGAAGGCGCGCAAAGGTGTCTTTCATGCTGGCGGCCAGCGGCGTGACGGCCACCTCTTCGGACGGCACGATGCCGCGCACCAGCGCGCCACGCATGTCGTCACCACGGGCGATCAGGGCCTGAGCCGGCAGGAATGGCGCGGCCCCCACCACGGCCCGGTTGCGCCTGGCTTGATCAGCCAGCACGTGCCAGTCAGGCAAGGCACCACCGCGCGCGTCAAACAGCTCGACATGGGCCACCACCGACAGCATGCGGTCACGCACTTCCTTCTGGAAGCCGTTCATGACCGACAGCACGATGATCAGCGCCGCCACGCCCAGCGTGATGCCCAGCACCGACACCCCGGAAATGAAAGAAATGAAGCCGTTGCGGCGTGTGGTACGGCTGGCGCGGGTGTAGCGCCACCCGACTCGCCATTCAAAAGGCAGATTCATGATGGGGGGAGTGTACCCACTTGATAATCACGCTTTCACCATGTCTGACGCCTGATCACGTGACCACATCGCCCTCCCCGCACTGGGTTCTGCCCTTTGCGGCCAGCCTGTCCGAGCCCTGCCAGCACGCCCTGCCCCGCCTGGCTGACGCCAAGGCCTTGCCCCATCTGCGGCGGCTGCTGGGTCAGTTGCAGGAATCCGCACGCCTCGAAGGGGACGAATATGCGCTGTCCATGCCGCACGAGCGGGTGCTGGCTGCCAGCATGGGCTGGCCGGACCAGGACGGGCGCCTCCCCTGGGCCGCCTGGTGGGCGGCACAAGATGGCGTGGCGCTGCAGGCCGACGCGCACTGGGGCCTGCTCAGCCCCGGGCACTGGCTGATGGGCCGCGACCACCTCACCTTGCTGGACCCGGCCACCCTGGATCTGAGCGAGGCCGACTCACGCGCCCTGTTTGATGCCGTGCGCGAACTGTTCGAAAGCGACGGCTGGACCCTGATCTGGGGTGCCAGCCAGCGCTGGTATGCCGCACACCCCTCGCTCGAAGGCCTGCCCACGGCTTCGCTGGACCGCGTGATCGGCCGCAACCCCGATGTCTGGCTGACCGACCACCCGCAAGCGCGCACCCTGCGCCGCCTGCAAAGCGAGGTGCAGATGTTGCTGTACCAGCACCCCATCAACGACGCCCGCGAGCAAGCCGGCCTGGCCACGGTCAACTCCTTCTGGCTGAGCGGCTGCGGCCCGACACCCGCCACCGTGGCGCTGCCGGGCCACATCAAGCTGTTGGACCACCTGCGTGCGCCGATGCTGGCCGACGACATGCCCGCCTGGCTGGATGCCTGGACGCAGGTGGACAACACGGTGCTCAAGCAGGCCGTGCAGGCGCTGGACGCGGGCGCCGACATTCGGCTGACCCTGTGCGGTGAGCGGCATGCGGTGACACTCGGCCCGACACCCGTTGCCGGCCTGGGCGCTCGCCTGTGGCAATCTGTGACACGCCTGACCTCATCCCGCAGCGGCCCGGACCCCGTCGCCCTGCTCAACAGCCTGTAAGCCTGACCCATGAAAATCACCGCCCGAGAGGTCCCTCCCCGCGCAGCCTGGGCCCTGGAGGAAGCTGGCGTCCACCCACTGCTGGCCCGCCTGTTTGCCGCCCGGGGCGTTCGCAGTGCCGACGAGCTGGATGACAGCCCGGCACGGCTGCTGGCTCCGCAAGATCTGAAAGGCGCCGTGCAGGCCGCCAGCCTGCTGGCCGACGCCATCACCCAAGGCCAGCGCATCTGCATCGTGGCCGACTACGACTGCGATGGCGCCACCGCCTGCGCCGTGGGCCTGCGTGGCCTGAGGATGCTGGGTGCCCGCCCGGATCAGGTCAGCTACGTGGTGCCCGACCGCGCCGTGCATGGCTATGGTTTGACGCCGCCCATCGTGGACATGGTGCGTGCCAAACAGGCCGATGTCCTGGTAACGGTGGACAACGGCATGGCCAGCCACGAAGCCGTGACCAAGGCCCGTGCGCTGGGCCTGAAGGTCATCATCACCGACCACCACCTGCCCGTGGTGCAGGACGACGGCCAGGTCAGCCTGCCCGACGCCGACGTGATCGTGAACCCCAACCAGCCCGGCTGCCCCTTTGCCAGCAAGGCCCTGGTGGGCGTGGGCGTGATGTTCTACGTGCTGCTGGTCTTGCGCGCCGAGTTGCGCCAGCGCGGCGTGTTCGACGCCGCCAGCCAACCGCGCATCGACAACCTGCTCGACCTGGTGGCCCTGGGCACCATCGCCGACGTGGGTCGCCTGGACGACAACAACCGCCGCCTGGTGGCGCAAGGCCTCAAGCGCATCCGCGCCGGGCGCATGCAACCGGGCATCGCCGCCCTGTTCGCCGCAGCCGGCCGCGACCCGGCCAAAGCCACCAGTCAGGACTTCGGCTTTGCGCTGGGCCCGCGCGTGAATGCCGCCGGCCGGCTCGCCGAGATGGGCCTGGGCATCGAATGCCTGAGCACCGACGACATGGGCCGCGCCGACCTGCAGGCCCGCCAGTTGGACGCCAACAACCGCGAACGGCGCGAGCAGGAATCCGGCAAGCGGGACCAAGCCGAGCAACTGATGGAATCGGTCATGCCCGAAGGCGAACCGCCTGCCGCCGTGGCCATTTTCGACCCCGACTTCCATGAAGGCGTGGTTGGCATCGTGGCCTCGCGCCTCAAGGACAGGCTGCACCGCCCCACCTTCGTGTTCGCCCTGGGCCAGGATGGCCTGCTCAAAGGCTCGGGCCGCTCCATCCCCGGTTTCCACCTGCGTGACGCGCTGGACCTGGTCAGCAAGCGCCACCCGGGTCTGCTCAAGCGCTTTGGCGGCCACGCCATGGCGGCAGGCTGCACCATCGCCGAGGACGACTTCGACACCTTCGAGACCGAGTTGACCCGCATCGCGCAAGAGGGCCTGGACCCCAGCTTGCTGCTGCGCCAGATCAGCACCGATGGCCCGCTGGATGCCCAGTGGTTCACCCCCGAAACCGTGGCCCAGCTCGACAGCGCCGTGTGGGGCCCGGGCTTTGATGCACCGGTGTTCAGTGACCAGGTCGAGGTGCTGGGCCAGCGCCTGGTGGGTGAGCGCCACCTCAAGCTCAGCCTGCGCGTGCAAGGCCAGGTGCGCGACGGCATCTGGTTCGGGCGCACCGAGCCCTTGCCTGCCAGAACGCAGTTGGCCTATCGCGTCAACCTGGATGAATTCCAGGGCCGCCAGCGGGTTCAGATCGTGGTGGAAGGCGCCGTCGATATCGCCTGACACCGGTCGCGGTGCCAGAGACGGAGCGCCGGCTCAACGGTAGGCGTTGAGCGCTTTGGATACCGGCGTTTGAGCCAGGTTGCCGTAGGTGCTGCTTTCCTCGCGCGGAAACAGCACGCTCAGCGTGCGGTCAATCGAGGCATTGGCCCGGTTCACGGCCGCTTGCTGGGCCAGCACACGGGTCTGCGCCAGTTTCAGGCGCGAGCGCAAATCATCGGTCAGCGGCTTCAAACCGGCCTGCTCGGCCTTGCGAAAGGCCACGAGCGACTCGGCCAGGCCGCGCTGCAGGTGCAGCGACTGCTGGGCGATCAACTCGCTGTCACCAGAGGCGAAAGCCTTGTCCAGCTCAGACAGGCGCTGCTCGATGTCTGCCACATGGGCGGCCATGTCCGCAAACACCTCTTCCTGACGGGACAATGCGTGCGCCATGCTCAACCCTGCTTGCCTTGCAGCAGTTCCTTGGCATTGGCGATCAACTTGTCGGCGATGACTTCGGGGTTCACCTGGTAGGTGCCGTTGTCAATGGCGCTCTTGACGCTGGACACCTTGTCCGCATCAAAACTGCCGTCCGCAGCCGAGATCAGCCCCGAAGCGACGTTGGAGAGCGTGACTTTTGCACTCTCACTGACGCTGCCAGTGGCCGATGATGTCTTTCCGGTCGTACTGCCGCCCTCGGTGCGGGGGCTGACGCCGCCTACCGCTTTGTCTAAAGGGTTGCCGATCTTCATGATGTACTCCTTGATCCCGGTGTATACCGAGTGGTCACATCCGCGATATCGACGCGGGGCTGACCGACTTTAATGCCAAACGCGCCAAACCCCCTAGGCAGGGGGGACGAATTGGCAAGATTCTGTTTCATAGGGACAACTCCACCAGCCGCTCACCGACGGGTTGCCCGCAGACCACCCGGCCATTGTCGGTGCGCACGCGGGCACATTGCCCTTCATCCCCAGGGGACATGGCCGTACCTTCTGCCGCAATCTGAAATCCATTGCCGCGCACGGTCAAGCGAACCGGGTCACCGGCCGCAAACCAGCGACGCGCTTTGACATCGTCCGCGCGGATACTCTGCCCCGCCTCGATACCCCGAACCAGGGTGCGGCCGACGATGTCGGCCGGGCGGGTGACGGCCGGGGACGTCTTGTCGGCCAGGTCTACCTCGGCCAGACGCACATCGCCCTCGCCCACCGGCATACCTGCGCGCAGGGGCGCTGACGCCACCAGGGCCTGCCCCCACACCTTGACCGTGACCGGCCAGAACACATTCCAGCGCACCGCGCCTTGCTCGCAGCGCAGGCCCACCCGTGTCTTGCCCCACAGTTGCACGCCGTCGGGCATGTAGGCGTGAACCTTGTCGCACGGAGCCAGTTTCAGCCGTGGGTCCAGTTGGCCCAACACCACCTCGACGCGCCAGGCTTTCTTTTGCGATGCGGCATCGAACCCACTGCCCTGAGGCAAGGCCTGCTGCTTGAGCAAAGCGGACACCTGTGATTGCAACCCGTTGGTGTCGGCCATCGCCATGGTTTGCGCACGGGCCGCCGGACTGAACAAGGCCGCCAGACCGCACAAAGCCGCCCACAGCAGGGCGCTGAGCGCCGCCAGCAGGAACTGGATGGGCGCCAGCCCGATGCCTTGACGAAGCAGCGCGGAGCGATCAATGGACGTTTTCATGGTGAGTTGACTGTACGAAGCCAGACGCCCAGGCAAGGATAGGAAATGAAGGCCGAATGGCCCGCTATTTCGGCTCATGTTTTCCTCCCAGCCGATCAACATCCCAGACAAGCTGCCTCGTCGTGCACCCACCCTTGCGATCCCGCCAGGGCCACCGCACCACCTGTCAGCAGATGTGACCAGCCCCGGAGGGCCCAGACCATGCTGAACCGATTGACCGACTCCTTGAACTTCCAGGCCGAAGCGCTCTCGCTGCGGTCGGAACGCCAACGCCTGATCGCCAGCAACATCGCCAACGCCGACACCCCCGGCTACGTGGCACGAGACTTCGATTTCGCCACCGCACTGCGTCAAGCCACAGGCCAGAGCTCTGTGGGCGACAGCAGCGTCCACGGCCCGAAGCTCGGCATGGCGGCCTCCAACGGCGGCCACCTCAACCACAATGGCCAACCCGTAGGCAGCCGCGAGCAGCCCGACATGAACTACGCCCTGGCCTCGCAGACCAACCTGGA
>JACPOH010000222.1 GCA_016185075.1 Aquabacterium sp.
CGCTTCACAGCCAGGTGCACCTTGACCATCTTGAGCACGCCAGCGGGCAGCTCGTCGCCTTGGGTCAGCTTCTTGCGCTTTTCTTCAAAAGCCAGGTCGAAGCTGTGGCGGGTCTGCTCCAGTGCGTTCTTGATCGACTCGAGCTGGTTGGCCAGGTCTTCATCAGCAGGACGGATGTCGAACCAGTGGAACTTGTCAACCGACGACAGGTAGGCGTCGTCCAGGGTCGTGCCCTTGGCCAGCTTGTTGGGGCCACCGTTGGCGACCTTGCCGATCAGCAGCTTCTTGATACGGTCGAAGGCGTCAGCCTCCACGATGCGCAGCTGGTCGTTGAGGTCCAGGCGGAAGCGCTTGAGTTCATCGTCGATGATCTGCTGGGCGCGCTTGTCACGCTGGATGCCTTCACGGGTGAAGACCTGCACGTCGATCACGGTGCCGGAAGTACCCTGGTCCACACGCAGCGAGGTGTCCTTCACGTCGGACGCCTTCTCGCCGAAGATGGCGCGCAGCAGCTTCTCTTCCGGTGTCAGCGTGGTTTCGCCCTTCGGGGTCACCTTGCCGACCAGCACGTCGCCGGGGCCGACTTCGGCGCCGATGAACACGATGCCCGATTCGTCCAGACGAGCCAGCTGGTTCTCGGACAGGTTCGGGATGTCGCGCGTGATTTCTTCAGAGCCCAGCTTGGTGTCGCGGGCCATCACCACCAGCTCCTCGATGTGGATCGAGGTGTAGCGGTCTTCGGCCACCACACGCTCGGAGATCATGATCGAGTCTTCGAAGTTGTAGCCGTTCCAGGGCATGAAGGCCACGAGCATGTTCTGACCCAGAGCGAGTTCGCCCAGGTCGGTCGATGCGCCGTCGGCCACCACGTCACCCTTGCCCACCTTGTCGCCACGCTTGACGATGGCACGCTGGTGGATGTTGGTGTTCTGGTTGGAACGCTGGTACTTGATCAGGTTGTAGATGTCGACGCCGACTTCACCCGGCACGGTTTCCGCGTCATTCACGCGGATCACGATACGGTTGGTGTCGACGTAATCGACCACGCCACCGCGCTTGGCGGTCACGACGGTACCCGAGTCCACAGCAGCCACACGCTCCACGCCGGTACCGACCACGGCCTTTTCAGGACGCAGCACAGGCACAGCCTGACGTTGCATGTTCGCGCCCATCAATGCGCGGTTCGCGTCGTCGTGCTCCAGGAAGGGCACGAGCGAGGCCGCCACCGACACGATCTGGGTCGGGGCCACGTCCATGTACTGGATACGCTCAGGCGAGGTCAACACGGATTCGCCGTTTTCACGGGCAGACACCAGCTCGTCGGTCAGACGGCCGTTGGCGTCCAGCGAGGCGTTGGCCTGCGCGATCACGTACTTGCCTTCTTCGATGGCCGACAGGTAGTCGATCTGCATCGTGGTCTGGCCATCGGTCACGCGACGGTACGGCGTCTCCAGGAAGCCGTATTCGTTCAGGCGAGCGTACAGCGCCAGCGAGTTGATCAGACCGATGTTCGGACCTTCAGGCGTTTCGATCGGGCACACACGGCCGTAGTGGGTCGGGTGCACGTCACGCACTTCGAAGCCGGCACGTTCGCGGGTCAGACCGCCCGGGCCCAGAGCGGACACGCGACGCTTGTGCGTGATTTCCGACAGGGGGTTGGTCTGGTCCATGAACTGCGACAGCTGCGACGCACCGAAGAACTCCTTGAGCGCTGCCGAGATCGGCTTGGAGTTGATCAGGTCATGCGGCATCAGGGCTTCGGTTTCAGCCTGACCCAGACGTTCCTTCACAGCCTTTTCGATACGAGCCAGGCCGGAGCGGTACTGGTTCTCGGCCAGTTCGCCCACGCAACGCACGCGGCGGTTGCCCAGGTGGTCGATGTCGTCGACTTCGCCACGGCCGTTACGCAACTCGACCAGGATCTTCACGACGGCCAGGATGTCGTCGTTGGACAGGGTCATCGGGCCGGTGCCTTCGTCGCGGCCCACGCGGGCGTTGAACTTCATGCGGCCCACGCGCGACAGGTCGTACGTGTCTTCCGAGTAGAACAGGCGCTGGAACAGGGCCTGCACCGCGTCTTCCGTCGGCGGCTCGCCAGGGC
>JACPOH010000223.1 GCA_016185075.1 Aquabacterium sp.
GCCATTCAGGCTGCGTGCATGCGATGTTCGGTGCGAGCAGGGGTTAATTGCCCCTTTTGGCACCATCCAAAAAGGTGGGGGTCATTCGTCCTTGCCAGAAAACGGATTCTGCGACGACTTGAACTCGATGCGCAAGGGTGTCCCGGTGAGCTTGAAATGCTCGCGGAACCGCCCTTCCAGATAACGCTTGTAGGCTGCGCTGACGTGCTCCAGAGAGTTGCCGTGGATCACGATGATCGGAGGATTCTGGCCGCCCTGGTGCGCGTAGCGCAGCTTGGGGCGGTAGGCGCCAGCCAGTTTGGGCTGCTGGAACTGCACCGCCTCTTGTAGCAGGCGTGTGAGCACCGGCGTGGGCAACTTCTTGGTCGCTGAATTCCAGGCTGCGGTGATGGCCTTCCAGAGAGGACCCAGGCCCTGGCGCTTGATGGCCGAGATGTGCAGCACGGGCGCAAACTTCAGGAAGGCCAGGCGCTGCTCGATCGAGCGTTGCAGCATCTCGCGCTGGTAGCTGTCAACCGCATCCCACTTGTTGATGGCGATCACCACGGCACGCCCCGATTCGAGCACGAAGCCGGCGATGTGCGCATCCTGCTCGGTCACGCCCTGGGTGGCATCCACCAGCAGCAGGACGACATTGGCGTCGGAGATGGCTTGCAGGGTCTTGACGACGGAGAACTTCTCGATGGCCTCGAACACCTTGCCCTTGCGGCGCAGGCCCGCTGTGTCGATCAACTCGAAGCGCTTGCCTTCGCGCTCGAAAGGCACGCTGATGGCATCGCGCGTGGTGCCCGGCATGTCGAACGCCACCAGGCGCTCCTCGCCCAGCCAGGTGTTGATCAGGGTGGACTTGCCCACGTTCGGGCGCCCTGCCACCGCCAGACGGATGGGCTTGTCCAGGTCCATCTCGCGCCAATCGCGGCCATCGAGCAGGTCATCTTCATCCTCTTCAGGGAAGAAGCCTTCCAGGGCCATGTCGACCAGGCTGCGGATGCCTTGCCCGTGCGCGGCAGAGACTGGAATGGGCTCGCCGATGCCCAGCTCGTAGAACTCGGCCAATTGCGGGCCGGACTGCATGCCCTCGGCCTTGTTGGCGGCCAGCAGCACCTTCTTGTTGGCGGTGCGCAGGTACTTGGCGATGTCATGGTCCTGCGCCGACAGGCCATTGCGGGCGTCGACGACGAAGATCACGGCATCGGCCTCGGCCACGGCCTGAC
>JACPOH010000283.1 GCA_016185075.1 Aquabacterium sp.
CGTTGATGGCGTGCCACCGTGGCAGCATGCTGCTGGCGGAAGCTTTCGCTGAAGAAGCGCGTCATGGTGCTGGTGCTGATGGCGCCCATGCCGTGGGACTCCACTGTTTCAATGCGCTGGCCGATGGCCTCGCGGCCTGCTGCCGTGTAGCCACTGGTGGTATTGGCCAGCACCAGTGCCTTGACCTTGTCAGGATGCCGGATGGCCAGCTCCTGGCCGATCAGGCCGCCCATGGACAGCCCCACCCACACCACGGGTTCGCCGCCCGCAACCTCGTCGATCAGCCGGGCGGCATCGGCAGCCAGTTCGGTCATGGACAAGGGCTCGGACGGGATCTGCGAGCGCCCGTGGCCGCGTGTGTCAGGGCAGATCACCCGGCAGGTGGCCGCCAGTTCGTTGGCAACCTGATCCCACATGGAGCCGTCCTGACCCAGCGCGTGGCTCAGCACGATGGTGTGCGTGGCCTGCCCATGACGCGCCTCGCGCACGGTGGCGTGCAACTTGGGGCGGGTGCTGGTGAACACCGATCGACCAACACCCGGGTGCCAGGACTGGTCGGCCGGATGCGGTGGGGGCTCGATGCCCAGCTCGCGCATGATGCCCAGGGCCTTGGCAAAGCCCGTGTTCGCGGCCGGCACACCCGCATAGATGGCGATCTGGATCAGGGCTTCGCGCACTTCCTCCGGGCTCAGCGTGTGGGCATTGCCGGGCGTGAGCGAGCCGCGCATGTGGATCTCGAACTCGTCCCAGCGGCCCAGCGCGCAGGTCACCGCCATCACGATGATGCGGCGCGTCTTCCAGTCCAGGCCGGGGCGGCCCCATACGCCGTGCCACGCATAGTCGGTGATGAAGTGCTGAAACTCGGCGTTGAAGGCGTTCGCCTTGGCCACGGACTTGTCCACCCAGGCATCGCCCAGGGCTGCTCGGCGGTTGCGCATGCCGCGCTCAAAAGGGTGATCGAAGGCGTGTTCCAGAGGTTTGGACATGATGAACGGTGAGCTGGCGGTTTCGAAGGACAGCCCGCATTGTGCCGTGATGTGCAATGCATGCGTCGCACGAAGGCTCAGGGGCTTACCGTGTGCACAGCCCGCCTGGTATCGGTTATGGTGCCGGTCATGTCACGCCACGCTTCATTTCTGCCCTCCCGGTGGCCTGCCCTCGGTTTGATGACCCTGGCGGCCGTGCTGGCGGGCTGTGCTTCGGGCCCGCAACCCGGTGGCACGAGGGCCCAGTCGCCGATCGGGCGCGTGGTGGAGCCGGGCGTGCGCAACCCCGACAAGGACGGCGCGCCCAGCGATGCGCCGCCCAATCTGGCCTCTTTGCCTGACCCCGTGCCGCAGGTCGAGCCCATCAAGCCCGGCGGCCCCAACAAGCCCTATGTGGTCTTGGGGCAAAGCTATGAGCCGGTCGCCGCCGATGTCAGCTGGAAGGAGCGCGGCCTGGCCTCCTGGTATGGCACCAAGTTCCACGGAAGGCGCACAGCCAGCGGCGAGATGTTCAGCATGTATGGCCTGACGGCGGCGCACCGTACCCTGCCGATTCCCAGCTATGCGCGGGTACGCAACCTGTCCAATGGCAAAGAGACCATCGTGCGCATCAACGACCGAGGGCCTTTCCACTCCAACCGTGTGATGGACTTGAGCTACGCCGCCGCAGTCAAGCTGGGGGTGGTGAGCACGGGCAGCGCCCAGGTCGAGATCGAGCGCCTGACCTTCGATGAGATCCGTACCGGTGCCTGGCGACGCGGCACCTTGATGGACCCCGATGCCGAGCAGCTCGCTGCCGCCGGGGCATCCACTGGCGCACCGGCCCCGTCGACATCAACGGCCAAGGAGCTGGGTGACGACCCCATCATGTCGGTGGTGGCCAAGGGTGTCGTGCAGCCGGTGGCGCCAGAGGTCACGCGGCTGCCCGGGGTGGCTGTCGCATCTGATTCGGCTTCTGCCAATACGCCCATCAAGGATGGGCAGGCTCGTGCCTACACGCCGGATGCCAAAGGCTTCTGGGTGCAGCTGGCCGCGCTGGGCAAGCGCGACGGCGTGGACCGTCTGCAGCAGAAGGTGGCCTCCGAGATGGCCGCCTTGCTGCCCATGCTGGCCGTGTTCCACGAGGCACCGTATTTCAAGCTGCAGGTGGGGCCCTATGGCACGCGCAGCGAGGCCCTGGCGGCGGCACAGCAGGCGAAAACCTCGCTGCAGCTGGTGCCCATGGTGGTCGAGCGCCGCTGAAGGGCACGCGAGTTCACCGACCTCGCCCGAGCTGGATCTGGCCCGGATGGGCCTGCATCTAGCTCAAGCGCGTTGCTGGCGGCTGTAGGCGTGTACCGTGTCCACCAGCACCTTCACATTGTCAGGCGGGGTGAACTGGCTGATGCCGTGGCCCAGGTTGAACACATGGCCGGATTGCGGGCCGGGCACACCAAAGCTGTCCAGTGTGCGGATCACCTCGGCCTGGACTTGTTCAGGATCAGCGAACAGCACATTGGGGTCCAGGTTGCCTTGCAATGCCACGCGGTCGCCCACCATGGCACGGGCCTTGCCCAGGTTCATGGTCCAGTCCAGACCGACCACATCGCAGCCGCTGTCGGCGATCTCGTTGAGCCAGATGCCGCCACCTTTGGTGAACACGATGTGCGGGATGCGGTAGCCCTTGTGCTCACGCTTCAGTTGGGCCAGCACGCGTTTGGTGTAAGCGAGGCTGAACTGCTGGAAGGCGCCATCGGCCAGCACGCCGCCCCACGAATCGAACACCATCACGGCCTGTGCGCCGGCTTCGATCTGCGTGTTGAGGTACAGCGCCACGGCGTCGGCATTGACCGCCAGGATGCGGTGCATCAGGTCGGGGCGCTGGTACATCAAGGTCTTGACCAGGCGGTAGTCGTCCGAGCCGCCACCTTCGACCATGTAGCAGGCCAGGGTCCAGGGGCTGCCCGAGAAACCGATCAGCGGCACGCGGCCCACGCCCTTGTCGTCGGACAAGGCCTGGCGGATCGTGCTGACCGCATCGAACACATAGCGCAGCTTGTCCATGTCGGGCACGGCCAGCCTGGCCACGGCCGCTTCGTCACGCACGGGTGACGCGAACTTGGGGCCCTCGCCCGCCGCAAAGCTCAGGCCCAGGCCCATCGCGTCCGGCACGGTGAGGATGTCGCTGAACAGGATGGCCGCATCCAGGTCGTAGCGGTCCAGCGGCTGCAGGGTCACCTCGCAGGCGGCTTCCTTGTTGGTGGCCAGGCCCATGAAGCTGCCGGCCTTGTCGCGCGTGGCGCGGTACTCCGGCAGGTAGCGGCCGGCCTGGCGCATCAGCCACACCGGGGTGTAGTCCGTGGGCAGGCGCAAGCAGGCGCGCAGGAAACGGTCGTTGGCCAGGGGCGGCAGCGCGATGCTGGAGGGGGAGGGTGCGGCAGTCATCCCGGGATTGTAGGCAGTCCCGGCGGCGGCCCTGATTCAGGGGGCCATCCGCACAAGCCATGAGGCCCATGCACCGGGGCTTCTGGCACCATCAAACGCATGGCATTCATCACCGACGACATCATCCCCCTCAACCGCACCGAGTTCGGCTATGCCGCCATCGAGGGCCTGGCCGCCGGGGTGATGCAGCCCTACATCCTGCGCTTCAACGCGCCGCTGGAAGAAGCCCTGGTTCGCCGCGTGCTGCGCCAGCTCGTGAGCAACTACCCCAAGCTGCGTGCCATGCTGGAGGCGGGGCCCCACCGTTACCACTTCCGTGTCCTGCCTGACAACCACGTGGTGGACCAGCTGTTCGATCTGGCCTTCCAGGTGGACGCCCACATCAACGTGGACGACCCCGTCGTGCTCGAGGCCTGGCACCGCCGCATGCTCAACGAGGTCGTGCCGCTGGAGCGCGGCATTGGCATGCGCGTGCGATTCGTGCCGCACCCCGCGCGCGCCGTGATTCTGCTGGCCGTGCCGCACATCTTTGGTGATGGCATGACCATGCTCAACCTGGTCAACCAGATCGTGCGCGGGCTCAACGGCCTGCCCATGGAGCCCATGCCCATCGAGGCGCCGTCCATGCTGGGTTCGGTGGCGCCCGAGCACTGGTGGCAGTGGCCGCGGCAAATCTGGCGATCGCGCCAGCACAAGGTGGCCGAGGCCAGGCTGCTCAAGCAACTCCACGTCCAGCAGATCCCGCGCCGACACAGTCCCAACTTCTCGACCACCGGCTTGCGGCATCACCCCGTGCCCACGGGCACCAAGGCCATGCGCCAGGCCGCGCGCAAGCTCGGGGTGTCGATGAACACCTTTCAGGTGGCGGCCATCGCGCAGACCTTTCTGGAGCAGGCACCCGACGACCCCAAGGCGGCCGCGGTGATCCGCATCTCGGTCAACCTCCGGCGCTACTACCCCGAGTCTGCCGGCCACGGCCCGCTGTGGGGCAACCATGTGGGCGCCTTCCTGGTCATCGAGCAGGATCCGCGCAAGTCCTTGCTTGAACGCGTGCGCTCCGTGGATGCGCTGACCAAAGAAGGGCTGGCTCGCTTTGCGCGTCGAGAGATGTGCTGGACATATCTGCTCGAAGAGCTCATGCCCTGGCTGGGCCGCACGCTCGTGGGCTACGTGGGAGTGCAGATGAAGCGCAAGGACCGCTTCCCCAAGATCAGCGGGCATGCGACCAGCATTGGCGATGTCAGTGGCGTGATCAATCCGCCAGATGTGCCCGTTCGCATTGACCAGTTCATGCCCAGCGTGGCCAGCGTGGCGCCCCTGCCTGGGCTGGTGGAGACCGACGGCCAGCTGTTCATCCCCTTGTCATGGCAACTGGCCGAGACCTCGGTGGAGGATGTCGATGACTTTCTCCACCGCCTCGACAAGACCTTCGAGCGCATGGTGGCCGAGGCCGACTTGCTGCCGCCCCCGCCCGCCAAGGCCTGATCAGCTCAGGCCGCTCAGGCAGATCAGAGGCGGCCGAGCTCCACGTACAGCGGGCGGTTGTCGATGCCCGGGCGTGGGTCGGCGCCATAACTCAGCCAGAAGTGGCTGGAGTACAGCTTCTGGCGCTTGTAGCCGCGTGGCACGTTTTCCAGCGGGTCACCTTCCGTGAAGGCCGTGGCCAGGGCGTCGTACTTCTGCCCCTGGTTGGCCATGACGTAGTCGATCAGGCCCTGCAAGACAGCCGCATCGTCATTGGCCACCAGGATGTTGGCCAGCGTCAGGTAGTTCAGCACGCCGCCAACGGGAGGCAGCTTGAAGCCGCCGGTGATGCCCACATACAGGTTGTAGATCGGGCGCAGCAGCTTGATGATGGGCTTGAAGCCCACGATGCGCGTCTGCTTGTACGACTTCTGGTTCCAGCCCGCGATCATGCCGATGATCTGGCCATTGCGTGTGGCCAGTACATAGTCGCCGATGTTCAGTCCCGCGTAATACGGGTCGCCCGCCATCAACTTTTCAAAGTCATAGACCGGGTAGCCGTTGCGGCGCGGTGCCTCGCGGTCGAAGAAGGCCTGCATGGCCGGCACATCGGCGGCCGTGGCGGGGCGCATCTGCACACCCTGCGGGATGCGCGGCGCGATCTTGCGTGTGAAGATGAAGCTGGTCTCGATGCTGTGGCTGATCCAGTAGTCGAACAGCACGCCGTCGGCCGTGTTCTTGGCCGCGTCAAGCGGTGCGGTGTTCTCCTTGAGCACGATGCCTTGCAGCAGGTCTTCGGTCGAGCGGTGCTTCTTCTGCTCGATGAACAGGTTCGATGCAATACCCCGGCGGCGGTAGTAAGGGTCCACGCGCGTGTCGCCCGAGTAATACACGCGGCGCTTCTTGCCGCTGATGTACAACTCGCGCCCCGAGATCACCGTCAGGCCGGCCAGCACATCGGGGCGCTCGTCATCATCGGCCACGGTCAGCACGAACTCGTCGCCGATGACCTTGGCGCCCACGAAGAAATCGGGCGCGCGTTGGAAACACATCTGCGCCACGCCAGGCATCGTGATCTTGGCGATCAGATCCTGCATCTTGGCATTGTCTGCGGGGGTGCCCAGTCGTACGGTGATGGCCATGGTGTACGGAAGTTGGTGAGGGTGATGTGGAATGCCGGCGCCGATCAGCTGTCCAGCGACTGCCTCAACACGGCGGGCACGGCGCCACGCCAATGTCTCAGGGGTTCGATCTTGATGTTGCCTTCGATCATGCCGCGCTCTCGGCACTGATCCAGGTAGATGGCTCGCATGTGCGGCAAGGCCACGCAGGCGGCAGGTTGCAGCTGGCCCAGTTCGCGTGCCAGCTTGTAATGGAAGTTGCGTTGAAGCGCCTGCTCGACCTGATCGGCCAGTGCCTGCTGCAGTGCCTCACGCGGGGCTTCCGGTGCGCACTCCACCAGCAGCACATAGCCTGGCGTGCGGTTGCGCGCTTCGTCCAGCGCCAGCAAGGTGACGGGCATGGCGCCATCGAGTTGCAACTGGTCCTGCACCATCTGGGCGGTGGTGGCACTCGTCTTCTCTCCGACGAGGTCGACGCCATCGTTGCGACCCAGGAAGGTGAAGCACGGTACCTGGCCCAGCGGCTGCTCGACGCGGATCACATCGGCCATCTGATAGCGCGCAAAGCCGCTGCCCGTGGTCATGATGGGGATCACTTCCTGACCTTCTCGCAACTGCCAGGACGCAAAGATCTTGCCGTCTTGGGCATCGGCAAATTCATAGAAGTGACTCAGTGAGCTGACCGTCCCAATGCAGCAGCAACTGCGCGGCCCGATGTGATTGCGGGCAGGGCAGGCCGGCCATGCGGGCCTGGCGATCGCCCCATCGGCCTGTGCTCAGCGTGGCAGCCAGTTCCTGACGCCACGTGGCCATCTGCTCCAGCAAGCCAAGCCCGAAGGTCGGGCTCCACACCGAAATGAAGCCCAGGTTCTCGTCGGCCGCCAGGTAGGCGATCGTGGCAAACAGCGAGTCGTCCGAGGTTTCGGCCAGGGCGATGTCCTGCGGGGCCGCCTGCGTGAGGTAGGCCAGCAGGCGCTTGCCCCACGACAGCATCTTCATGTCGTCATTGATGTCGCCGGCCGTCTGGCTGCGCATCTCGGTCGGGATCCACGACAGCGACCAGTAGTGCGTGCCGTCGCCTTGGCCGGGGAACTGGCGGTAGAGGTCCCCGACCCAGGCCGTGATGACCTGGTCGAGCTCGTCGAGGAACATCTTGGTGTAGGGCACCCACTTCACGCCCGATGTCGAGCCGCTGGTGGGCTGGTAGCGCATCACCGGCGAGTCGATCAGCAACGATTGCTTGCGCGTACGCTGCGCCGTGATGACCTCCGCATAGTCCGGGTAGGTGGACACGGGTACCTGTCGCACGAACTCTTCCCATGACCAGTCCGCACGGATGCCGCGACGCTGCCCCTCGGGCGAGCGGGATACAGCAGACAACCAACGAGCCAGCCGCGCGCGCTGGACGGATTCCAGTTCGCCGAGGTGCTGTTCAAAACGACGCCGCCCTGGGGCGACAAGCAGTCTGAGGAGGTGGTGTCCGAGAGTGGTTCCGACGCCCATGCTCAGGAGGCCTTGGATCCGGCGCTGGCTTCATCCCCGCCGGATTCGAGCCACTCCTGCCGCCCTTGCTGAGAGGCCGCCTGCCTGGCCAGATCCAGGCCAGCCGGCTTGTGCGTGCCCAGCATGTGCTTCTTGATCCACTTCCAGGGAACGTCCACGATCGAGCGGAACAGGCTTTCATAGTCGCAGGCGCCAATGCAAGGCACTTCGGTGCCGCGTCGCCAGGTCGGGTTCACCTTTTCGAAGAAGGCGATGTGCGGATTGGCGGCCTTCAACTCCCGCGTGATCTCGGCGACATCACCCTTGAGGCGCACATAGGTCTGGCCGAAGTCCAGCAGCATCTTGTCCTTGTCGAAGTACTCCGGGAACAGTTGCTGGCAGTACGCTTCCGTGATGCGGCGGTACTTCTCGTCCTTGCCGTTCACGTTGGGGTAGTAGTTGTAGAAGTTGTTGGTCAGCAGCAGATAGGTCTTGTAACCCTTGGAGATCAGGAACCAGTAGAAGGGCGTGAACGGACGCTTGATGCGCTCGATGACCAGGCGGCGGTAGAAGGTGTTGGCCAGCGCGTTGTTGCCCCAGTAGGCCTGCTCGATGATGGTGTCGCCGCTGAAGATGCCGCGCACGCGCTTGCCGTCGACCTTGATGTCAAAAAAGGTCTGTGTCGAGAAGCCCACGATCTTGTCGTCCGACTTGCGCGTCACCAGGATCACGCCCGACTTCTTGCTCAGGTCGTTGAGGAAGATGTCCAGCGAGGTGTTCTCGTAGTAGTTGGCGTAGATGTCATACATCTGCTTGATGTTGCTCACCGTCACCGATTTGATGGGACGAAAGAACGTACTGACTTTTTCTTTGTTCGCCGATGAGGACATGCTGAACTCCACCTGGGCGCCGGGCCTCAGAAAACACGACCCCCGACCCCCTTGCTGTGCAGCGGGACGAGAGTGGCGTTGATCACTATTGCTAACTTGTTACGGAGCATGCCTTTGTAGGCTTCGACGCGACACCGGACTTGTCCCAGTGCGCCACTTATATGGGGGGTGTCTAACGTTAGGGGTAACACGGGGCTGTGGTTCGTGGGCGACTCGGCTTGTCGCTGCTGCACCCGTGCTTGAGGGGGATTTCACGCCCTGTTTGAAACAAGTAGGGAACTAGGGCTTGGACTGTTCGCGGGTAAGTGCGTATAATCTTTAGGTTTTGCCGACGCCAGGGTCGGCGTTTTTGTGCCTTTGATGAGTTCAGTCATCCGACAGCCGCAACCTGCCATGTCCTTTGACGACTCCGATTGGAACAAAGACGACGACCTCCCTGTCCGGCCGCTGACGCGGGAAGAGGCCAGTGCCCTTTCTGCCCGGCACCCTTCCATGTCTGTGTGGCAAGTGTTGGCCATCCAGGCTGCGTTCGGGGTGTTTGTCGCGCTGGTGTGGGGTGTCCTGTCGAGCAGCCTGATGGCTGCCGTGTCTGCCTTGTACGGCGCCGCGGTGGCTGTGGTGCCCAACGCGCTGATGGCGCGCGGGGTGTTCGGGCGCAACGCAGGGCGCAGCGTGGGGGGGCTCCTTGTATGGGAGATCCTCAAACTGGGGCTCACCGGCGCGATGCTCGCGCTGGCGCCTGTGTGGATCAAGCCCCTGAACTGGGCAGCCATGCTGGTGACCCTGGTGTTGTGCTTGAAAGTCATTGGGGTGGCGCTGCTCGTGTGGCAGCGTCGCAAGAAGAATTTTGTTTGACGAGAGTTGCTGATGTCTGCTGATGCTCACGCCGCGACGGCTGAAAACGCCGCGCACCACGCGCCAACGGCCGGTGAATACATCAATCACCACTTGCGCCACCTGCAAAACCACGCAGATGCGCAAAGCATTGCCGATTTTTCCTACGTCAACTACGACTCCCTGTTCTGGTCCATCAGCCTGGGTCTGTTGGCCATCTTCATGTTGTGGCGCGCGGCCAGCAAGGCCACGTCCGGCGTGCCGGGCCGCTTCCAGGCCGCGATCGAGATGATCGTCGAGCTGGTCGACACGCAAGCCAAGGGCATCATCCACAACGCCACGTCCCGCAAGGCGGTGGCCCCTGTGGCCCTCACCGTGTTCGTGTGGATCTTCTTCATGAACGCCATGGACTTGCTGCCCCTGGACCTGCTGCCCACCATCTGGGGCAAGGTCTACGAGGCCAAGGGCCTGGATCCGCACCACGCCTACCTGCGTGTCGTGCCTTCCGCTGACCTGTCCATCACCCTGGGCATGTCGCTGAGCGTGCTGCTGATCTGCCTGTACTACAACGTCAAGATCAAGGGCCTGTTCGGCTGGATCAAGGAGCTGTTCACGGCCCCCTTCCACGCACACGGCCCGGTCGGCATCATCCTGCTGGCCCCCGCCAACTTCGGTCTGAACCTGATCGAATTCGGTGCCAAGACCATTTCCCACGGCATGCGACTGTGGGGCAACATGTACGCCGGCGAGCTGGTGTTCATGCTGATCGCCTTGATGGGCGCTGTCGGTTTCTCGTCGCTGGGCGGCATCGGTCTGTGGATCGGTCACGTCATTGCCGGCACCGCCTGGGCCATCTTCCACATCCTGATCATCACGCTCCAGGCCTTCATCTTCATGATGCTGACCCTGGTGTACATCGGTCAGGCTCACGAAGGTCACTGATCAGTTATCCCCCCCTCTGATCTTTGAACTTCATCTTTTCTCAGTTTCTTTTCTAACCTCTCTTTCTTTTCTATCTAGGAGCAATCATGGAAATCGTGTTGGGTAACGTCGCTCTGGCTTGCGGTCTGATCATTGGTCTGGGCGCTCTGGGTGCTTGTATCGGTATCTCCCTGATGGGCGGCAAGTACTTCGAAGCCACCGCTCGTCAGCCTGAGCTGATGAACGAACTGCAAACCAAGATGTTCCTGCTGGCCGGTCTGATCGACGCCGCCTTCCTGATCGGTGTTGGTATCGCCATGCTGTTCGCCTTCGCGAACCCCTTCATCGCCAACATCGCCAAGTAATCGGTCCCTTCTCGACTGAATTGTTCAATTAACCGAGAAAGGTCCGAGCCATGAATCTGAACGCAACGCTGATTGCGCAGATCGTGGTCTTCATGATCCTGTGGTGGTTCACGATGAAATTCGTGTGGCCACCCATCACGAAGGCCCTCGACGAGCGCGCAAGCAAGATCGCGGACGGTTTGGCTGCGGCTGACAAGGCCAAGCTTGAACTGGCTAACGCCAACAAAAGCGTCCAGGAGCAGCTCAACCAATCCCGCGACGAAATCGCCAAGCGCCTGGCTGACGCTGAAAAGCGTGGCAACGCCCTGGTCGAAGACGCCAAGAGCCGTGCAGCGGCCGAGGCCGAAAAGATCGTGGCCGATGCCAAGGCTGAAGCCGCGCAACTGATCGTGCAAGCCCGTGAGGCCCTGCGCGAACAAGTCGCCGGTCTGGCCGTCAAGGGTGCCGAGCAGATCCTGCGTCGTGAGGTTTCAGCCCAGGTCCACGCCGACCTGCTGAACCGCCTGAAGTCGGAGCTGTGATCATGGCTGAGCTTGCCACTATCGCCCGCCCCTACGCAGAGGCCCTGTTCAAAGCTGTGCCTGATGCCGAGCTGATTGCCTGGCAACAGGCCCTTGAGGCTGTGGCAGCTGTCGCCCGTGATCCGCAAGTGCAAGCCCTGGCTGACAACCCCAAGGTCACGTCGAACCAGGTGTTCGACGTGATCGTGTCGGCAGCCAAGGTGACACTGGCTACGTCCTTGACCAACTTCCTGCGCACCGTGCTGGAAAACGGTCGTCTGGCCGCTCTGCCTTTGATGGTCGAGCAGTTCCAGGCGCGGGTCAAGGCTCGCCAGGGTGTGTCTGAAGCGCTCATCTACAGTGCCTTCCCGATTGATGCCGCTCAACTGGCTGACATCATGGGGCCGCTGGAAAAGCGTTGTGGCCGCAAGCTGGAAGCCAAGGTCGAACTCGACGCTGAACTGATTGGCGGCGTGCGCGTCGTGGTGGGTGACGAAGTGCTCGACACTTCCGTCAAGGCTCGCCTCGAACGCATGAAGTCCACTCTCTTGGCTTGAGTCGCAGTACGGGTAACCGAACCGACGCAACCAATAGTCGCTCAATTCCTACCTGTGGTTTTCATGCCACTCCTGACAACCGCCGGTCGTTGTCAACGAGGTTTGCCACAGTGCAGCCCTTGACCAGACTGGGAGCAAAGCAATGCAACTGAATCCCGCAGAAATTTCCGAACTGATCAAGAGCCGCATCGAAGGTCTCGGCGCGGCTGCCGACATTCGCAACCAAGGTACCGTCATCTCCGTGACCGACGGTATCGTCCGTGTGCACGGCCTGTCCGATGCCATGCAGGGCGAAATGTTGGAGTTCCCCGCTGACGCCAATGGCGTGCCTACCTACGGCCTGGCCCTGAACCTGGAGCGTGACTCCGTCGGCGCCGTGATTCTGGGCTCCTACGAGCACATCTCCGAAGGCGACACCGTCAAGACGACCGGCCGCATTCTGGAAGTGCCCGTTGGCCCCGAACTGGTTGGCCGCGTGGTGAACGCCCTGGGTCAGCCTATCGACGGCAAGGGCCCGATCAACGCCAAGCTGACTTCTCCCATCGAGAAGATCGCCCCTGGTGTGATCGCCCGTGAATCCGTGTCGCAGCCTCTGCAGACCGGTATCAAGTCCATTGACTCGATGGTGCCTATCGGCCGTGGTCAGCGCGAGCTGATCATCGGTGACCGTCAGACCGGCAAGACCGCCGTCGCCATCGATGCCATCATCAACCAGAAGGGCAAGGACCTCTTCTGCGTCTACGTCGCCATCGGCCAGAAGGCCTCGACGGTGAAGAACGTGATCCGCAAGCTGGAGGAAACCGGCGCGCTGGAATACACCATCGTCGTCGTCGCCAC
>JACPOH010000288.1 GCA_016185075.1 Aquabacterium sp.
ACCATGGCCTTCCCCGACGGTCTGGCTGGCCTGGTGGAGCAAAAACTCAAGCCCTGGTGGGCCAAGCGCCAGGCTGATCGGGCCGCGCAGGCCGAGCGCATCAAGGCGGCCCACGCGGCCTACCCCAACGTGCTGCCCTCCGGCAAGGACGGCCTGCCCCCTGGCATCAGCGGGCAACAAGCCTGACCGCACTCACCTGTTCACACAAGGAATCACATCATGAGTGACACCAGTGGAAAAAAAGAGTTCGTGCTCTACATCGAGGATCTCACCGTGTCCTTCGATGGTTTCAAGGCCATCGACAGCCTCAACCTGTATGTCGACAAGAACGAGTTGCGCGTGATCATCGGCCCCAACGGTGCCGGCAAGACCACCCTGCTCGACCTGATCTGCGGCAAGACCAAGGCCAGCACGGGCAGCATCAAGTTCAAGGACGAAGAGCTGACGAAGAAGCCCGAGCACCAGATCGTGCGCGCTGGTGTGGGCCGCAAGTTCCAGACGCCCTCCATCTACGAGAACCTCAGCGTCTTCCAGAACCTGGAGGTGTCCTTCCCACGTGGCCGCAGCGTGCTCGGCGCCCTGGGTTTCAAGTGCACCGACGAGGTCAAGGCCCGCGTGCAGGTGGTGGCCGAAGAGATCGGCCTGGCAGACAAGCTGGAGACCGAAGCCGGCCTGCTCTCACACGGCCAGAAGCAGTGGCTGGAGATCGGCATGCTGCTGATGCAGGAGCCCGAGCTGCTGATGCTCGACGAGCCCATCGCCGGCATGAGCGCCAAGGAGCGCGAGCAGACAGCCGAGCTGCTCAAGCGCATCTGCAAGAACCGCTCGATGATCGTGATCGAACACGACATGGCCTTCGTGGCGCAAATCGCCTCCAAGGTGACGGTGATGCACCAGGGAAAGATCCTGGCCGAGGGGACGATGGACCAAGTCCAGAACGACCCCAAGGTGATTGATGTTTACCTAGGCCACTGAAGGGAATCACCATGTTGAAAGTCAAAGACCTGTTCGTGAGTTATGGCCAGAGCGAGGCGCTGCATGGCATCTCGTTCGAGGCCAACAAGAATGAAACCGTGGCCATCATGGGCCGCAATGGCATGGGCAAGACCACGCTGTTCAAGAGCCTGATGGGGGTGCTGCCCACCAAGTCCGGCGAGATCAGCGTGGCGGGCAACAGTGTGGTCAAGGACGAGAGCTACAAGCGCGTGGCCAAGGGCATTGCCTATGTGCCACAAGGCCGCATGATCTTCCCCACGCTGACGGTGGAAGAGAACATCCAGACCGGCCTGGAAAACAGCAAGAGCAAGAAGATCCCCGACGAGATCTACGCCCTCTTCCCTGTGCTGTTCGACATGCGCGCACGCAAGGGCGGCAACCTCTCAGGCGGGCAGCAACAGCAGCTGGCCATTGCGCGCGCCCTGGTCACCAACCCCAAGGTGCTGCTGCTGGACGAGCCCACCGAGGGCATCCAGCCTTCCATCATCAAGGACATCGCCAAGGCGCTCAACGAGATCCGCAAATTGCGCGAGATCACGATCGTGGTGTCCGAGCAGGTGCTGTCTTTCGCGATGGATGTGGCAGACCGTCTGTTCGTGATCGAAGGCGGTCGCCTTGTCCATGAAACCACGCGCGCCGACACCGATGCCGAGCGCATCAAAGCCTACCTATCTGTTTAGCCCCCCAGCTTGGCGCCCCGCGCCTTCGCAGCCCCCCGAGGGGGAGGCGTCTGGCTTGGGGCGGCCCGGCGCCAGACCTTCCAGCACTTACTGACACTAGGAGTTTTTCATGGCTGACACCCTGATCAAAGTCGACCTGACCCAATCGCCTACCCTGAACGAAAACATCCACAACCGCTGGCACCCGGACATCCCGATGGCCTGCTGGGTCAACCCTGGCGACGAGTTCATCCTGGAAACCTTCGACTGGACCGGCGGCTTCATCAAGAACAACGACTCGGCCGATGACGTGCGCGACATCGACCTGAGCACCGTGCACGACCTCAGCGGCCCGGTGGGCGTGAAAGGCGCGGAACCCGGCGACCTGCTGGTGGTCGACCTGCTGGACATCGGCGCCAAGCAAGACAGCCTGTGGGGCTTCAACGGCTTCTTCAGCAAGAAGAACGGCGGCGGCTTTCTGACCGAGCACTTCCCGCTGGCGCAGAAGTCCATCTGGGACATCCACGGCATGTTCACCAAGAGCCGCCACGTGCCCGGCGTGAGCTATGCCGGCCTGATCCACCCCGGCCTCATCGGCTGCCTGCCCGATCACAAGATGCTCGAAGCCTGGAACAAGCGCGAGCAGGAGCTGATCGACTCGAACCCCGGCGTGACCGGTCTGGCCAACCCGCCTTTTGCTGGCACGGCCCACATGGGCAAGCTCACCGGCGAAGCCAAGGAAAAGGCGGCCGCCACGGCGGCCCGCACCGTGCCCCCACGCGAACACGGCGGCAACTGCGACATCAAGGACCTGTCGCGCGGCTCCAAGGTCTACTTCCCCGTGTATGTGGACGGCGCCGGCCTGTCGGTGGGTGACCTGCACTTCAGCCAGGGCGATGGTGAGATCACCTTCTGCGGCGCCATTGAAATGGCTGGCTGGGTGCACATGAAGGTCACGCTCATCAAGGGCGGCATGGACAAGTACGGCATCAAGAACCCCATCTTCAAGCCCAGCCCGATCAAGCCTGTCTACAACGACTACCTGATCTTCGAAGGCATCTCGGTGGACGAGCAAGGCAAGCAGCTCTACCTGGACGTGAACGTGGCCTACCGCCAGGCCTGCCTCAACGCCATCGAGTACCTCAAGAAGTTCGGCTACAGCGGCGCACAGGCCTACTCCATCCTGGGCACGGCACCGGTGCAAGGCCACATCAGCGGCGTGGTAGACGTGCCCAATGCCTGCGCCACCTTGTGGCTGCCCACCGAGATCTTCGACTTCGACATCAACCCGACCGCAGCCGGCCCTGTCAAGATGCTGGATGGCAGCATCGACATGCCGATCTCGCCGGACGTCAAGTAAGCGCCAGGAGCACGCGTATGCCCACCTATGACTAT
>JACPOH010000289.1 GCA_016185075.1 Aquabacterium sp.
GTGCCGACCTACATCTGCCGCGAGGCCGATGACCTGAAGTACACGCTCGACAACCTGGCCGACCTGGTCGTCAAGGAGGTGCACGGCGCTGGCGGCTACGGCATGCTGGTGGGGCCGGCGGCCACCAAGGCCGAGATCGAAGAATTCCGCAAGGTGCTGGTTGCCAACCCGAGCAACTACATCGCTCAGCCCACGCTGTCGCTGTCGACGTGCCCCACGTTTGTCGAGTCGGGCATCGCCCCGCGCCACATCGACCTGCGGCCCTTTGTGCTGTCGGGCAAGACGGTGCAGATGGTGCCTGGTGGCCTGACACGCGTGGCGCTCAAGGAGGGCTCGCTGGTGGTCAACAGCTCGCAAGGCGGTGGCACCAAGGACACCTGGGTGCTGGAAACCTGATTCTGAATTGCTGTCATCACGGAGGACGCCATCATGCTCAATGAACGCATCGAAGACCATCTGCCCTCCCACCTGATCGAGACTGAAACGGGGGCCTTGCGCGCACGCAACGCCTCGCATCTGGAGATAAAGCCCATGCTGTCGCGCACCGCTGACCACCTCTTCTGGATGGCACGCTACATGGAGCGTGCCGAGAACACCGCACGCCTGCTCGACGTCAACTACCAGACCTCGCTGCTGCCCCAATCCAGCGAAGCGGCGCAGGCCGGCTGGCGTGGCCTGCTGGGCATCAGCGAACTGCTGCCCGAGTACAAGGCCAAGTACGATGAGATCAACGCCCGTGACGTGATGGCCTTCATGGTCACCGACGCGTCCAACCCGTCGAGCATCCTCAACTGCCTGCGGGCCGCGCGTGAAAACGCCCGTGCCGTGCGCGGTGCCCTCACGACCGAAGTCTGGGAGACCATGAACCAGACCTGGCTGGAGTACAACCGCCTGGTCAAGTCAGGCGCCTTGGCGAAGGACCCCGGCGAGCTGTTCGAATGGGTGAAGTTCCGCTCGCACCTGTCACGCGGGGTGACGCTGGGCACCATGCTGCAGGACGAGTCCTTCCACTTCCAGCGCATTGGCACCTTCCTGGAGCGCGCCGACAACACGGCTCGCCTGCTGGACGTCAAGTTCCACGCCCGCAACACCGAGTTCTTCGGCTCAGGCATCGGCAACGAGAGCAAGGAGGTGGATTTCTACCACTGGTCGGCCGTGCTGCGCAGCGTGTCGGCCTTCGAGGTTTACCGCAAGGTCTACCGCAACGTGATCCGCCCTGAAAAGGTGGCCGAGTTGCTGATCCTGCGTGCCGAGATGCCTCGCTCGCTCGTGTTCTGCATGGACGAGGTCGTGAGCAATCTGCGTGCGGTGGCCAATGACCACAGCCACGAAACGCTGCGTCGCGCAGGCCGCCTGCGTGCCGACCTGCAGTTCAGCCGCATTGACGAGATCGTGGCCACGGGTCTGCACGCCTACCTCACGCAGTTCCTCGACCGCGTGGGTGACCTGGGCTACGGCATCAGCCGTGACTTCCTGATGCCGGCTTGATGCTGGCTGACGGCACCACGCTGTGGTGCCCCAAACAACAAAGCCGACCCCAGGGTCGGCTTTGTGTTGAGCACGGTAGGCGTGCTGTGGCCGATCAGGCCGCGCGGCGGCGGGCCACGATGGCGCCGAAGGACAAGCCCAGTGCCAGGTAGGCGAGCGTGCCGGCTTCCGGCACCGGTGTGGTCGTGCCGCCAATGGCGAAACGTGTCTCGCCTGCTGCGATGGCCGCATTGAGGTTGCTCAGGAAGGACGCGTTCAGCTGGAAGGTCTGGTTGACGAAACCGGTCGACACCAGGCCTCCACCGTAAGCGGTGCCGGAGCCGAGGTCAGCATAGATGCCTGCGTCCGAGCCACTGCTGACAAGCGTGTCGATGCTGCCGGTGTAGTCCACCAGCGTGTACTGCAGCGGCGCGGTGACGTCGTAGTTGTTCAGCGTCAGGCTGGCACTGGTCACCGGGGCGGTCAGGCCGGAGATGTCGAACACGAAGAAGTTGTTGAAGTAGTAGCCACCGCAGTTGTTGCAGAAGCCGGCGATGTAGTTCGGGTTCGACGGCATGTGCAGGGCGTCACTGCGGTACCAGCCGCCGACGGCGACCTGCACGGTCTGCGTGCCATTGAGCAGCAACGCGTTGCTGGCGGATGGCTCGCTCGAGCCGAAGATGTAGGCGTCACCTTCCATGGCCTGAGCCGGTGCGCCCAGGAACAGGGTCGAGGCCATCAGCAGCGCCGACGCGCGGAATTTCACGGACATCATCGTTCTCCCTTGAATGATTGGGCCATCATGAAGACGGTGCCATGAACCGGCCAGCCTGGCCGACGCGCTGCGTCCTCGTAACCGAAAATCATTCTAGAGCCGGATGCGGCAGGAAAGTCCGCCTCGGGATCGCCCGAATGGGGGGAGACCCTAGGGCGGCGGCCGTTGCTCAGGCCGTGTGGGCCGAAGAGCCCTTGCCGGCCAGCGCGCGCGCGCGCAGCGCCTCGAAGGACATGGCGGCATCCAATGAGGCGGCGAACTTGTCTGGCAGGTAGATCAGCGTTTCAAAGGCGCGGAAATCGGCATCGGTTTGCTCATCGATGAAGCGAATGTCGATGCGGCCGCCTTCGCCCTCGATGAAGCCTTTGACCGCGTCCATGCCCACGCCGCGGCCCGAGATCTCCGTGAAGCAGTTCAGGATCCGCACCCGCCAGCCGCGGCGCGCCAACCCGCGAAGTGAACCTGCGGCGGCAGCTTGCCCAGTTCCCTGGCCAGAGAGGGCAGGGACGAAAGCGGGCCTGCCACGGCGTCTTCGATGGGTTCGGTGCCGACCATGTGCAGGGTGCGACCCAGGTGGGTGAGCACGGCGCGCATGGCCGTCGGGTCTTCGGTGTCCACCTCGGAGAGCATGCCCATGGCGCGCTGCAGCTGATCCTTGTCGACCATGAGGAATTTCTCGATCTGGCCGCGGCGGCCGGGGCCCTTGCGGCCCAGTACGGTGTCATTGATGTGCGCGTACTGGTTGATCAGATCCTGAACCTGGTCGAGCTGGGCCAGGAAGGCCGCCTGATCCCAGGGAGCGGCCTCGTTCTTGCGCAGTTCGTCATAGGCCTGTTCGGTCACATGCACGAGGTTGGTCATGTAGAGCAGGGCGTAGGTGCGCGCATTGCCCTTGAGCGTGTGCATGTTGCGGAACAACAGGCTGATGACGTCATCGCGTCTGCCCTGCGTCTGCTGGATCAGGCGCCGGTTGTCGTCGATGAACTTGTTGGCGCTGTCAATGAAGTCCTGGAACTTCTCCTGGCTGACGGCCAGGATCTCGCCGATGATCTCCAGTTCGCGCTTGCGCTTGCCGGCCTCCGCTTCGAGACGCTTGAGCTCGGTCACATCGCGCACGCACAGCATGATCTTCTCAAGCAGCCCCCTTCTGTCGAGAATGGGCGACCAGCGCAGCGCCAGCGACTTGACGCGGCCGTCCGGCATGGTCTTGTCGAGTTCGCCCGTCAGCAGGTGGGCATTGAACTCGAAGTTCAGTTCATCCTCGCCCAGGCTGGCGCCGAGGGTGGCCTCGACCTGCGAGCGCGCGTCTTCGGTGACATTGCTGTTGTTGAAGATCAGTGTCATCACATTCTGGTTGGCGATGTCGTCCGTTTCCAGGATGGACGCCAGATGGGCCGAGTACTCGTGGTGAACCAGGTTGTCCTTGCCGATCGTCAGCACCCCTTCGGGCAGGTTCTGCAGCATGTTGTTGATGTCCTGGGTCTTGCTGTAGATGGCCTTGTTGGCGCGGTTGATCATGACGTAGTAGATCGTCGCCATGAGCGTCAGCAGGAGCAGGAAGCCCGACAGGTTGAAGTACTGCAGGCCCAGGGTCACCACGGGCGGCAGCGGGTGGGGTGGCGTGGCCTCGCTCAAGGCCCAGTGCATGCCGCCGTAGACCACGGCCGCCACCGTGATGAGTGCGATCTTCAAGCCCACCGACCGCAGCGAGCTCATCACCAGCGTCGGCAGCAGCAGGATGACGTAGTAGTGAAAACCGGTGTCCCAGCCAATGATGAAGGTGGCGGCTATGGCGTGCGCGGTGACTTCGGTGCCGGCCAGTGCCGTGGTGACACCTGGCCTGTTGCGGTGTGCCGCGTAAAAGCCGCCGATGAAGAACAGCAGGCTGATGATGTTGATCTTGGCCAGAATGGCCACGCCGTTCCAGGCAAACAGCGCCATGAAGGCCACATGCAGCAGGAAGGCCAGCACGCACACGTATTTCATCGCGCGGCTGTAGGTGTGGTTCATCTGGCGGGAGGCCTGTTCCTCCACATTGCTCGCTGCGGTTTGGTCTTCCGTCTTGATGGCGTGCATCGCGTGATTTCCCTGGCCGAATCCTGATTGAACACCTCAGGGTTTCGGCCAGCTCAGCCCCGACTTGAGGGGCTGATCACGTTCTTGCTCGGTTGGCCCCGGCACCCGGCGGGGGGGCGTTCAACGGTTGGGCAAAGGTGCATTCATGACGGCTGCCTTGGCGAAATCCGTGCCGATCACCAGCGAACCGGCAGCGGTCGGGTGGTTGCCGTCCCAGAACAGGTGCTTGTCGGGGTTGCTGCACACAGGCCCGGGAATGCCCATGAACTTGGGGTCATAGCAGGCGTTGACCACGTCGATGCCCTCGGCAGCCGCCTGCGCCACCCGTGTCTGCGAATAGGTGAAGGTCTCGAATGTGCGCACGGTGGCCTGCGGGTAGGTCTTGGCAAACGTGGCCAGCATCTTGCTCAAGGCGGCTGCCATTTCCGCGCTGCGAGCCTTGGCATTGACGTTGTAGTTGCTCAAGCCGGCGTTGTGGAGGCGGGCTGAAGGCGTGATGCTCAAGTCCGGCATCTGGGGCACGAAGAAGTGTCGCGCGCCACGCTGGTACAGGCGGGTCATGCCCACCCGGATGTCGTCGATGACGGTGGCGGTGATGTTGGGGTTGAACACATTGCCGTCAGAGTAATAGTCGTCCGGGCCGGTCCACAGCACGTACAGGCCGTTGGCGTCCAGTTTCGTGGTCGTGGTGGGTTGGTTGTCCAGCAGATCCTGGATCTGTTGCAGCATGCCCTTTTGCATGCCGTAGACGGGCATCAGGTTGTTGTAGCCCGAGCGGGCGCCGGCGAACGCATAGTTCACCAGCGGCAGGTTCAGGGCATTGGCCATGGCCTCCAGCACCACGGGGCCGTTCGAGAACCGGCCCTGGTAATTGGGGCTGGTGGGCAGCGGTGTCCTGGCGCCATTGGCGCGCATCGCGGCGTACAGGTTGCCCGTGTCGCTCATGCTGTCGCCAAACGAGAAGATTTGCGTATAGCCGTTGCCGAACACCGGTGTTGTGGGCGCAGGCGCGCTGGGGACGGGGCGCAGGCGCGGCGTCTTCTTCAAGGCCAACATGCGCAAGTCTTCGGAGTAGGGCGCCATGTAGGGCACCACCGTCTTGACCAGACCGTTCCAGAGGGCCGGGCTGACGGCAATCGAGTACATCGTCGCGGGGTTGATCACCACGCCGGACAGTTGCCCTGTGGTGGCCAGAAATGGCGTGGGCAGCGTGAGTTGGGCGTGGGCGGCGCCGCACAGCAAGGCGCCAGCGATGGACAGGCTCAGGCGCAGGCGTCTTGGATGGAGATTTTTCATGTTGTGGAGGCCGTGGAGTTAGTAGGAACGGTGTACACATTGCCACTGCCTGCCGATGATGTGCAGGACCAATGACGACAGCCAAGGGAAGGTCCCACCACACGTTCGGGTGTGATGTTGATGCACAGCCATGGAATGAAAAAAGCCGGGATCGAAACCCGGCTTTCTGTTGTTTGGAGCGCTGCTGGTTTGAGCGCTCCTGGTTTGAGGCCTGACGGCGCTTACTGCGAAGGCGGCACGTAACCCTGTACTTGCTCGGCGCCGGCGCAAGCCGCGTTTGATGAACCAGTGCATGGTACGCGTGGTCAATACAAACAGGGTATTTAGGCCCATTGCCCGAGCGCGTTGCTCGATGCGCTTGAGGATGCGTTCGCCATCGCCCTGGCCCTGCACGCTGGGGGAGATCGTGAGCGCTGCCATCTCGGCGGTGCCTGCCTCGGGGAAGGGGTAGAGCGCCGCGCAGCCGAAGATCACGCCGTCGTGCTCGATCACGGTGTACTGGGCCACGTCGCGCTCGATTTCGGTACGGCTGCGCTTGACCAGAGTGCCGTCCTGCTCGAAGGGCTCGATCAGCTGCAGGATGCCGCCGACGTCATCGGGCGTGGCTTCACGTAGGCTTTCGAGCTTTTCGTCCACGATCATGGTGCCCACGCCATCGTGCGTGAACACCTCCATCAGCAAGGCGCCATCCACCAGGAAGGGGATGATGTGCACCCGCTCGACGCCGCCCTCGCTGGCCTTGACGGCATGTTGCAGGTAGAAGGCCGTGTCGGTGGGCTGCAAGGGGTTGGGCAGGGCAGCGAGCAGGCGCTTGGCATCGGCCAGGGCCAGTTCCTGGTCGATTTCCACGTCGGGGTCGTGCTGTTTCGCTTCCAGTTCCTTGGCTTTGGCTGGCTCTTGCACGATGCTTTGCAGGATGCCGCGAACCTCGGTCACGAAGATGAGCTTGTCCGCCTGCAGGGCGATCGCCGCGCTGGTGGCGACGTCTTCCATGCTGAGGTTGAAGGCTTCACCAGTATGTGAAAAACCGAAGGGCGAGAGCATGACCAGGGCGCCGGTGTCGATGGCGCGGCGAATGGCCATGGCGTCGATCTTGCGCACCAGGCCGGTGTGCATGAAGTCCACGCCGTCAACGATGCCCACCGGGCGGGCCGTCACGAAGTTGCCCGAAATGACGCTGACCGAGGCGCCGGCCATGGGGGTATTGGGCAGCCCCAGCGAGAAGGCCGCTTCGATTTCATAGCGCAACTGCCCGGCGGCCTCCTGGGCGCAGTCCAGCGCCACCGTGTCGGTGATGCGCATGCCGTGGCTGAATTTGGATTCCTGACCCTTGGCGCGCAGCTGTTCTTCCAGTTGCGGGCGGAAGCCGTGCGCCAGCACGATCTTGATGCCCATGGCCTGCATCAGGGCCAGATCCTGCACGAAGCTCTCGAGCTTGCCGGCCGCGATCAGTTCGCCAGACAGGCCCACGACAAAGGTCTTGCCCCGGTGCGCGTGGATGTGAGGTGCCACGGAGCGAAACCACGGCACAAAAGTGTGGGGAAAGACCAGATCCATCAGAGGTGCGAGAGGGGCTGCGGGCGCTGCCGGGCAGGCAGCCGTTCAAAACGGGTGGCGACATGCCACAAGCCGTAATGTTACGGGCAATGTGCGCCTTCCACACGATCTTGAACGAGCGCCATGGCGCGTGCGTGCGCCTCCTCTCACAGTTTGGGACGCTTGTCGAACCAGGGGCGGGCCTGTTCCAGCTGGGCCGCCAGTTGCAACAACAGGGCCTCCGAGTTGACGCCGCCCACGAACTGCACGCCCAGGGGCAGGCCGTCGGGTGTCCAGTACAGCGGGACGGACATCGCCGGACGGCCCGTGAGGTTGGCCAGCTGGGTGTAAGGCGTCCAGGCCAGGTTCTTGAGGATGACATCCAGGAAGAAGCGGGTCTTGCGGATCACCCCGAACAGGCCCAGGCCCGACATGAGCTTGTTGACCAGGTGCAGCGCCGGCGGCGTGGTCAAGGCGCCGATCGGCAGGGGCGGGGCACTCAGCGTGGGCGACAGCCAGAGGTCGAACTGCGCGTGGAAACTGGCGATGTCCATGGTGTGCTGGTGCCAGCGTTCCAGACAGGAGATCAGCTCGGGCGCGGACACCGTGCGCCCCACCGCGGCCAGCACCTGCGTGTCGGGTTCGAAGTCAGAAGGCTTGAGGCCCTCGACGCGGCTGAGCTCGTCGATCAGCATGGCCTGGGCACACGACCAGGCCATCAGGAAATCGGCCGACAGCTGCTCGCCGTTGAACGGCAGCTTGACTTCTTCGACATGGTGGCCCAGAGAAGTCAGCAGTTTGACGGCGTCGTTGGTGGCCGCCACAGCCTGGGCGTCCACCGGCGTGCCCGTGGGCGAGACGGTGGAGTAACCGATGCGCAGCGCCTTCGGCGGCCGGGCAATGGCCTGCAGATACGGCTGCTCGGGCGGCGGCATCCAGTAGGGGGCATGGGGCTCGGGGCCTTGCAGCAGGTCCAGCATGGCGGCCGTGTCGCGCACGCTGCGTGACAGCACGCCTTGTACCGCCGCACCAAACAGGCCTTCGGCGGCCAGCGGGCCCATCGAGACGCGCCCGCGCCCCGGTTTCAAGCCAAAGAGGCCATTGCAGGCTGCGGGGATTCGGATGGAGCCGCCACCATCGTTGGCGCCGGCCACGGGCACGATGCCGGCGGCCACGGCGCTGCCCGAGCCACCCGAGGAACCGCCCGGCGTGCGGGAGGTGTCCCAGGGGTTGCGGGTGGGGCCGAAAGCGAGCGGCTCGGTCACGTTGCGCGCGCCGAATTCAGGTGAGTTGGTGGCGCCAAAGATCACCAGGCCCGCCTCGTTCCAGCGTTTGACGACGTCGCTGCTGAGCGGCGCCGGGTTGCGCGCATGCTGGCGGTTGCCCCAGCCGCAGGGCACGCCTTCCCACTCCTGGAACAGGTCCTTGATCAGGAAGGGCACGCCAGCAAATGGCTGATCAGGCCGGAAGCCCTGCTTGACGCGCTGCTGTGCGCGGTCGTCGTACCGACGGATGATGGCGTTGAGCTTGCCGTTGACCTCGTCGGCCCGGTTGCAGGCCGCGGCCAGCAACTCCGCGGGCGAGGCTTCGCCGCGACGAACAAGATCGGCCAGGCCCAGGCCGTCGTACTGGATGTAGTCGTGAAATTGCATGGCCGGCATCATGGCTGACTTTTTTCGTGCTGCGCATCCGTTTTTGCCTTGAAACGTGTCACGTTGTTTTTGACTTGATGTGCCAGCCGCCGAATCATTCGGGGGCCATTCAGGGGCATCGGCGCGCGCTGGATAATGTGCGCCTTGCCCGCGTGCCCCCCATCCCTCCGTGTCTGCCCGTCCCACCACCATCGAGTTTCCCGAATCCCTGCCCGTCAGCGGCAAGCGCCATGAGATCGAGGCCGCCCTGCGCGAGCACCAGGTCATCATCGTCTGTGGCGAAACGGGTTCGGGCAAGACCACGCAGTTGCCCAAGATCGCGCTGGCCATGGGGCGGGGTGGCTGGGGCCAGCCGCGTGATCCAAACGCCCCGCGCCACCTTCGGCCCAAGCTGATCGGCCACACGCAGCCACGGCGAATTGCGGCTTCCAGCGTGGCCAAGCGCATCGCCGAAGAGCTCAACACGCCGCTGGGCGAGGTGGTGGGCTACAAGGTCCGCTTTCAGGACCGCCTGCAGCCGGGCGCCAGCGTCAAGCTGATGACCGACGGCATCCTGCTGGCCGAGACCCAGGGCGATCCGGACCTCAAGGCCTACGACACCATCATCATCGACGAGGCGCACGAACGCAGCCTCAACATCGACTTCCTGCTGGGCTACCTGCGCCAGTTGCTGCCGCGTCGACCTGATCTGAAGATCATCGTGACCTCGGCCACGATCGATGCGGAGCGCTTTGCCAAGCATTTCGAATCGGCCAAGGGGCCCGCGCCGGTCATCATGGTGTCGGGCCGTCTGTTCCCGGTGGAGCAGCGTTACCGGCCGTTCGAGGAAAGCCGCGAGTACGGGCTCAACGAGGCCATCACCGATGCGGCGGACGAGTTGTGGCGCGAGGGCAGCGGTGACATCCTCGTCTTCCTGCCTGGCGAGCGCGAGATCCGCGAGGCGGCCGACCACCTGCGAAAGCATTTCGCGCACCACCGCGTCACCGCCAACATCCTGCCGCTGTTCGCGCGCCTGAGCCAGCAAGAGCAGGACGAGGTCTTCAAGACCGGCGGCGGGCGGCGCATCGTGCTGGCCACCAACGTGGCCGAAACCTCGCTGACGGTGCCGGGCATCCGTTATGTGATCGATTCGGGCATGGCGCGGGTCAAGCGCTACTCTTTCCGCAACAAGGTGGAGCAGTTGCAGATCGAGCCGATCAGCCAGGCCGCGGCCAACCAGCGCGCCGGGCGATGCGGCCGGGTGGCCAACGGCATCTGCATCCGGCTGTATGACGAGAAGGACTTCAACGCGCGGCCGCGCTTCACCGACCCGGAAATCCTGCGGTCTTCACTGGCGGGCGTGATTCTTCGGATGAAGTCGCTGCACC
>JACPOH010000224.1 GCA_016185075.1 Aquabacterium sp.
TAGTTCGTCCTCCCTCATCCAGAGCAAGATCACCGGCAACCTGGTGTTCGTCTTGCTGACCCCTTTGTCGCACCGCGCCTGGTTCCTGGCCTATGTCGGCGCCTCGCTGGTGCGGGGGCTGGCCGTGGGCACGGGTGTATTCCTGGTGACGGGCTGGTTTGCGCCGCCTGGCCTGGCTGAACCCTGGTGGGCCCTGGTCTTTGCCCTGCTGGGTGGCTGCTTGCTGGGCGCCCTGGGCCTGATCGCCGGCCTGTGGGCCGACAAGTTCGACCAGATGGCGGCCTTCCAGAACTTCATCATCGTGCCCATGACCTTCCTGTCGGGCGTGTTCTATTCGGTGCATTCGCTGCCCAGCTTCTGGCAGGGCCTCTCGCACCTCAACCCGTTTTTCTACCTGATCGACGGCTTCCGGCGCGGTTTCTTCGGCGCCAGTGACGTCAGCCCCTGGCTCAGCCTGGGCGTGGTGGCGACCGCCACGCTGGGTGTTTCAGCACTCGCGCTGCGTTTGCTCAAGACCGGGTACAAAATCCGGTCCTGAACTTTTCTTTCCGATCTGTCGAGTCCAACATGGCCAACCCCACTCCTGCCGATATCCAGCAATACATTGCCGCCGGGCTGCCTTGCGCGCACCTGGAAGTCGAGGGCGACGGCCAGCACTTTTTCGCCACCATCGTCTCGGCCGAGTTCGAGGGCAAGAGCCGGATTGGCCGCCACCAGCGCGTTTACCAGGCCCTGGGCGATAGAATGCGGGCTGAGATCCACGCGCTGTCCATGAAGACCTTGACCCCGGCCGAATGGGCCGAGCAGGCTCCCAAGGCCTGATTTCACAGTCTGAACCGGGCGGCAGTCGCTCTGCCAGATCATCGAACCCTCTAATTCAGGCGCGACTCCGCTTTGGCGGCAGGTTCGCGCCCTTTGCGTTTCCCCATGGACAAACTCCTGATCCGCGGCGGTCGTCGCCTGCAAGGCGAAGTGACCATCTCTGGCGCCAAGAATGCCGCCCTGCCTGACCTGTGCGCCACCTTGCTGAGTGCCGAGCCCGTCACGCTGGCCAATGTGCCGCAACTGCAGGACGTGTCCACCACGCTCAAGCTGTTGGGCAACATGGGTGTCGTCGCCGAGCGCCATGCCGATGACCCCAGCTGCGTCACGCTGGACGCCGGCCGGGTTGACAAGCCCGAGGCGCCTTACGAGCTGGTCAAGACCATGCGCGCTTCCATCCTTGTGCTGGGCCCGCTGCTGGCCCGCTTTGGCCGCGCCCGCGTGTCGCTGCCAGGTGGTTGCGCCATTGGCTCGCGCCCCGTGGACCAGCACATCAAGGGCCTGCAGGCCATGGGTGCCCAGATCACGGTCGAGCACGGCTACATCGAAGCCCGCACCCCGCTGGACGCCAAGGGCCAGCCCACCCGCCTGAAGGGTGCCCGCATCACGACAGACATGGTCACGGTGACCGGCACCGAGAACCTGCTGATGGCCGCCACGCTGGCCGAGGGTGAGACCATCCTCGAAAACGCCGCGCAAGAGCCTGAAATCACCGATCTGGCCAATCTGCTGATCGCCATGGGTGCCAAGATCGAAGGGCAAGGCACCCATCGCATCCGCATCCAGGGCGTGGACAAGCTGCATGGCCTGACCAGCGCGCAAGCCCACCAGATCATCCCCGACCGCATCGAAACCGGCACCTTCCTGTGCGCCGTGGGGGCCACGGGTGGTGACGTTACCCTGCGCAAGGCCAATGCCGAGCATCTGGAGGCCGTCATCGAGAAGCTGCGCGAAGCCGGTGTGTCCATCGAAGCCGGCACCGACTGGATCCGCGTCAAGGCCGATGCGCGCCCCAAGGCGGTGGGCTTCCGCACCCGCGAGTACCCCGCTTTCCCGACCGACATGCAGGCCCAGTTCATGGCGCTCAATGGCGTGGCCGAAGGCACCGCCGTGATCCACGAGACGATCTTCGAAAACCGCTTCATGCACGTCAACGAGCTGATCCGCCTGGGTGCCAACATCGCCGTGGACGGTCACAGCGCCGTGGTCACCGGCGTGCCCAAGCTCTCCGGTGCCACCGTGATGGCCACCGACCTGCGCGCGTCTGCCAGCCTGGTGATCGCCGGCCTCGTGGCCGAGGGCGAGACCCTGGTTGACCGCATCTACCACCTCGACCGTGGCTATGACCGCATGGAAGCCAAGTTGCGCGGCATCGGCGCAGACATTGAACGAATCAAATGATCACTCTTGCACTTTCCAAAGGCCGCATCTTCGAAGAAACCTTGCCCTTGCTGGCTGCGGCCGGCATCGAGGTGACCGAAGATCCTGAAAAGTCCCGCAAGCTCATCTTGCCCACCACGCGACCCGATGTGCGTGTGGTGCTGGTGCGCGCCTCCGACGTGCCCACCTATGTGCAATACGGTGGCGCCGACATCGGTGTGGCCGGCAAGGACATCCTGATCGAGCACGCCGGTGTCAACGGTGACAACGACGGCCTGTACCAGCCGCTGGACCTCAACATCGCCAAGTGCCGCATGAGCGTGGCCGTGCGCGCCGACTTCGACTACGAGGCCGCTGTCAAGCAGGGTTCGCGCATCCGCGTGGCCACCAAGTACACCACCATCGCGCGCGATCACTTCGCCAACAAGGGCGTGCACGTGGACCTGATCAAGCTGTACGGCTCGATGGAGCTGGCCCCCTTGACCGGTCTGGCCGACGCCATCGTGGACCTGGTGTCCACCGGCAACACGCTCAAGGCCAACCACCTGGTCGAGGTCGAGCAGATCATGAACATCAGCTCGCGCCTGGTGGTCAACCAGGCCTCGCTCAAGCTCAACCGCGAACCCATTCGCGCCCTGATCCAGGCTTTCGAATCCGCCATTCCGAAGAACAAGTAAGCCAGCCAGAAACAAGCGCTATGGCGTTCATCGTGAATGCCCATCGCGCCAGTGTCCCAACCACGTCTGATTTCTGAGATCCTCTCGCTCATGACCGTCCAGATCTGCCACCTCGCCACCTCCCAGCCCGATTTCGATGCCGCCTTCCAGAAGGTGCTGCATTGGTCGGCCGAGACCGACACGGCCATCGAAGACCGCGTGGGCGCCATCCTGGCCGATGTGCGCCTGCGTGGCGATGCGGCTGTGCTCGAGTACACCGGCCGCTTCGACCACCTGCAGGTGGACAGCATGGCCGCGCTGGAGCTGGGCCAGGCCGAGTTGAAAGCCGCGTTCGACAGCCTGCCGGCCGTGCAGCGTGAGGCTCTTGAAAGCGCCGCCAAACGCGTGCGCAGCTACCACGAGCGCCAGAAAGAGGCCTGTGGCCTAAGCTGGCAATACCGGGATGAAGACGGCACCTTGCTGGGCCAGAAGGTCACGCCGCTGGACCGCGTGGGCATCTACGTGCCTGGTGGCAAGGCTGCGTATCCCTCGTCCGTGCTGATGAACGCCATCCCCGCCCATGTGGCCGGTGTGCAAGAGATCATCATGGTCGTGCCCACCCCCAAGGGCGAGAAGAACCCGCTGGTGCTGGCCGCGGCTTACGTGGCCGGCGTGTCGCGCGCTTTCACCATTGGCGGCGCGCAGGCCGTGGCCGCACTGGCTTACGGCACCGCCACCGTGCCCAAGGTGGACCAGATCACCGGGCCGGGCAACGCCTATGTGGCCAGCGCCAAGAAGCACGTGTTCGGTCAGGTCGGCATCGACATGATCGCTGGCCCCAGCGAGATCCTCGTCCTGGCTGATGGCACGACCCCGCCCGACTGGGTCGCCATGGATCTGTTCAGCCAGGCCGAACACGACGAGCTGGCCCAAAGCATCCTGCTGTGCCCGGACGCCGCTTACATCGCCAAGGTGCAGGCCGAGATCGACCGCCTGCTGCCCACCATGCCGCGCGCCGACATCATCCGCGCTTCGCTGGAAGGGCGGGGTGCGCTGCTCCACCCGCGCAGCATGGACGCGGCCTGCGCGATCTCCAACCGCAGCGCCCCCGAGCACCTTGTGGTCAGCAGCAACGACCCGCACAAGTGGGAGGCGCTGCTCAA
>JACPOH010000225.1 GCA_016185075.1 Aquabacterium sp.
CATGCTCGCGGATCTGCTCGGCCATGGCCGGGGGGAACAGGTCGTCGGCCGTGCTGCCCAGCAAGCGCTCCTTGCTCAGCCCCGAGGCCTCTTCAAAGACCTTGTTGCTGAGCAGGTAGCGCCCCTGGCGGTCCTTGATTGTCAGGCTCACCGGCAGGGCTTCGATCACCGTTTCGAGCCGGTGCTGCTGCATCAACGCTTCGGCTGTGCGCGCCCGGACCTGCTCTTCCAGATGCGCCCGGTGGTCGATCAGGGCCTGTTCGGCTTCCAGTCGCTCGGTGATGTCGTGGCCAAACGAGACCACGTGAGAGACGTCGTCAAAGACCAGGTTGTCCAGCTTGATGGCCCACCAGACGTGCTTGCCATCCTCGGTGATGGTGCGCCATTGCAGTTCCTGCGGGCCCTTGTCTCGCGTGTGGTGGATGTGCTGGAGCAGGCGCTCCCGGGTGAATTCATCGCCGGTGAACAGGTGGTGTTGCTCGATGTCGCTGGCTGTGCGGGCACCATGGGCCTGCAGGGCGTGCTGGTTGACATGGTGCAGGTCGCCCGAGTCTTCGTCGAAGATCAGCACCGACATGGGGGCGTGGTCCAGCAAGGTGGCCAGGCGTTGCTTGCTCTCGATGAGTTCGCTCTGGGTTTTTTCCTGCATGTCCACTTTGGTCTGCAGATCCTGGCGTGCCTTTTCGATGGCGCCCATGGCGTCCCAGAACAGACGGCTGAAGTGCGTGATGGTCGAGCCGATCACCATGAAGACGATGATCAGCACCACGGCATAAGAGGCCGCCGGCGGCTTGTTGTGGATCTCGATGCCGGGTATGAAGCCATACCACTCCAGTGCCAGCAAGGCCAGTGCGCACGCCACGGACAGCCGCGTCATGATCACCCCGACACGCGGACCGTGCACGTAACCCATCACCACGATCACGGCGGCCGCGACCACGCCCGACGATGACGAGATGCCTGTGCCCAGTGCCACAGCCAGGCCGTAGTTCACCGCCAGTGTGAAAACGGCAAAAGACGTGGCAGCCGCTTTCGGCCCCCAGCGTTTGTTGATCAGGATGGCCGACAGGGCCAGCATGGCGAACAGCGCACCGGAGGCCATGCGCAGATTGCGGACGTGCGCGTCCTGATGGGGCATCTGTGTCAGGCCGATGGCCAGCAGGATGCCACCGACGGCGGCCAGGCGCATCGTGAGGTTGACGTTGCGCAGGATCGACTGGTCGATGCGCTCCTTGACGGCTTGCAGGGTCAGCGACTCTGGTTGAGCCGTCTCGTCTGGGCGCTGTGGCATCTCAAGCCCTGAGTCGCGAGATGAGGTTGTTGAGATGGGTGTCGATCAGGCTGCTTTGCTCGAACACACCGATGGCCTCCGTGATGTGTCGCCGCAGGGTGTTGGACAGCAACTCTTCCTGGGTTTCGCTCAGCCCCAGGTGGATGAAGAGTTGCTCCACCTCGCTGTTCATCTGCTGGAAGACCTGTGTCACCTTCATCCGGTTGGCGTGCTGTTGCGCCGAGATGTCGAGCAGGGCTTCTCGCGTCATGTCGACCGCCTTCTTGGAGTGCTCCAGGTGCGACTTTTCGGTCTCGACATCCAATGCGCGCATGCGGCCCACAATGCCCTCTGCCATCAAGGCCACGTTGTCTCGCACCCGTGCCAGGCGGTCGATCTCATCCTGGCTGTACTGTTCGGGCTGCGGGCTCATGGGCAGGTTGCGCACGAGCATCAGCACGTTGCCGTAGTTGAAGCTGGTGTTGTCGCCCACCGGCTGGATCGTGGGGCCTTTGCTGGATTCGAGGTGGTCCAGGATGGAGTTGCCCAGTGCCGAGCATTCGCCTTGCCCCGAACGTGATGCCGTGCCCTGGCGCCCGTGCAGCCTCAAGCAGCCCTCGAAACCCATCTTGTCGAGGGCCGTGAAAAAGGCGTTGGCAATGTCGGCGTAGGTGAAGCAGTTGGCGAGCTGCCGTTGCATCTCCAGCACCACGCCGACCTCGCCGTACATGTCCGCGGTGGCCAGCGCCATGTTCATGGCCTCTTCCACCTGGTTGCTGAGTTGCTGATTGCGGGCGTGCTGTTCGACGGCCAGGTCGATCTTGGTGCGCAATTCGGCCACATCGAAGGGCTTGGTCAGGTAGTCCGTGCCGCCGACCCGGTAGCCGCGCAGGCGCTCGTCGATGTTGACGCGCGCCGACAGGAATAGCACAGGCACGTTTGCGGTTTCCGACGCCGCCTTGAGGGTGGTGCAGGCCTCATAACCGTCCATCTCCGGCATGTCGACGTCCAGCACGATGAGATCAAAGGGCGCTTGTCGCGCTTTGTCAATCGCTTCCCGGCCGCTGTGGGCAAGGGTGATCTGGTAGCGGTCCTGAAGTGCTGCTTCCAGCATCTCCAGGGTCATGTCGTCATCGTCCGTGAGCAATACACGAGCCTGCGTCATAGTGCGTCCCTAATTTCTTCAGGCGACTCACCGGGCGTGGCTGATGCCACGCCTGCACTCAGGGCGCCTGATCCCTGAGGGTGGGATCGGCAGAAACGCGCTTGGTTTGAGAGGGGGGGCAGCGGGTTGGGCGCTCAGGCAGCAGGAATGCGCGACGAACGTCACACAATGTGGCTGCGGCTCACAAATGACGGCTCAGGCCTTCAGGTGTGTGCTCAGAAAACGGACGGTGCGCGCCCAGGCCTGTTCCGCGCAAGCAGCGTCGTACACCTCAGGGCGTGTCTGGTTGACGAAGGCGTGGTGGGCTTCGTAGCGGTGGATGTCCGGCGATTGGCCGGCTTGCCGCATGGCCGTCTCCAGCTCGTCCGCACGCGCTGGCGTGCACCAGTCATCCTGGCTGGCGAAATGGCCCTGGAAGGGGATGCGGATGTGCGCCGGGTTGGCAAACTCGGCCGGCGGGATGCCATAAAAGCACACGGCCGCCGACAGGCCGGGCACGTGCACGGCGCTGGCCACGGTGAGCGCGCCGCCCATGCAGAAGCCCATCACGCCGACCTTGCCGCCGCGTTGCGCCAGGTAGCGCGTGGCGCCCAGCAGATCCTGGTGTGTGGCATCGGCGAAGTCCAGGCCATTCATCAGGTGGCCGGCTTCGTCAGCGGTGCTGGCCAGGCGGCCTCGGTACAGATCGGGCGCCAGCGTGGTGAAGCCTGCTGCCGCCATGCGGTCCGTCAGGGAGCGGATGTGGTCATTGAGACCCCACCACTCCTGGATCAGGATGACGCTGGGGGTGCCTGGGCCGGCATCGGCCAGGTAGCCACGGGTCGTGCCGCCATCGGGGCGTTTGAATTCGACTGTCTGACCCATATGGACTCCTTGCCTGGCTTGCAGGGTGCTCAGCGCAGTTGCAGCTCTTCGGCGCCGTACACCACGTTCAGGGGTTCGATCACGACCTGCTTTGGGCCTTCTTCCACTCGGCCGGCGATCAGGGCCGGGATGCCCAGACCTTGCGCGATCTCGACCACGCGTTGCGCGTCGCTGGCAGCCACGTACAGCGCAAAACCGGCGCCCATGTTCAGCGTGCCATAGGCTTCGTGATCGTCCAGGCCGCATTCCTTCTGCATGAAGGCCAGCACGGGTGTTTTGTCGGGCAGGGCTGTGATGCGGTAGGTCAGGGCCTTGGGGTGGCGCAGCAGCTTGCGCCAGCCGTGGCCGGTCACATTGGCGCAGTAATGCGGGTTGATGCCGGCAGCCGCCAGGGCCTCGGTCACAGGCGAGTACAGCGTGGTGGGGGCCAGCAGGGCTTCACCGTAGGTCTGGCCATTGCCGATGTCGGTCAGGTAGCCGTTGGGCAGGCGCTCGGCCAGCTTGCGTGCCAGCGACAGGCCGTTGGCGTGGATGCCACTCGATGCCAGCAGCACGATGGCGTCGCCGGCTTCCATCTTGTGGCCCACCGACAGGCGGGTCTTGGGGCTGATGATGCCGGTGCACGATGCAGCCAGGTCCACGCGGCCATCTGCCACGATGCCGGCGAGGGCAGGCGTTTCGCCGCCACCCCAGGCCACATTGCAGACTTCGCAAGCCTTCTTCCAGCCCGCCACCAGGGCATTGGCGCGGATCTTGTCGCCGAACCAGTCCGAACCACCTGCGGCCCAGTAGGCCTGCACGACCAGGGGCGTGGCGCCCACGGTGATCAGGTCATTGACAGCCATGGCGATGGTGTCTTGCGCGATGCTGTCGTAGTAGCTCTTGCCCGTCAGCGTGGCCATTTCGTCGGCCACGAGCGTCTTGGTGCCCAGGCACTCGACAATGGAGGCCAGGTACATCGGGCCCACGTCCACCACATAGGCGGATTCGCCACGCGAAGCCAGCACTTCCGAGAAACCATGGCTGGCCAGATGGGCGCCGGTTTCAGCGGCGGCACGTTGCGCCGCGACCTTCAACGGGTCGATCAGGTCGTAGTTGACGCCGGCCTGGTCGTAGGTGAGGGGTGCGTTGGTGCCGTTGTTGGGGCTGGTAGGCGTGGTCATGGGCAAGCAAAGAGCTGGGTGATCGGGAAAACCGAGATTATCCCGTACCCGCGCAGCACGTGGGGCGATTTGCATAGACTGCGCAGCATGAACAGCTTCATCCAGTCCATCCCGGTGCCGCTGCAGTCCGCGCTGCTGCTGGTCATGTCCAATGTGTTCATGACCTTTGCCTGGTACGGCCACCTCAAGAACATGGCCAGCAAGCCCTGGTTCATCGCGGCCCTGGTGAGCTGGGGCATTGCGCTGTTCGAGTACCTGCTGCAGGTGCCGGCCAACCGCTTGGGGGCACAGCAGCTGACCGTGGGCCAACTCAAGGTGATGCAGGAGGTGATCTCCTTGAGCGTGTTCGTGCCCTTTGCGGTGTTCTACCTGGGGCAGCCCTTCAAGCTGGATTACGTCTGGGCGGCGCTGTGCCTGGTGGGCGCGGCGTACTTCATGTTCCGAGCCTGATACCTTTCGCCTGATTTTTTGCAGTCAGAAATTCACTGGCTGATCTTGCGCGCTTCTTCGACCTGGTACTCGAAGTAACGCTGCCCGGAAAACGCGATGGTCGACATCAGCACCGTGGCCCCCACCATCAAGGCCAGGCCCACGCCGATCACCGTCGCCCAGCCGCTGGCGGGCGCGTCGGGCGAGGCGGCCAGAGCGGGGTTGTAACGCGCGTGCCATTTCTCGTCGGGCGTCAAGCCGTAAAGAATGGCCTGCAGCATGGTGTAGGCCACCATGAAGCCCAGCACAGGGATGAGCAGCCACGACAGTTGGTCATCCTGGCCGAGTGCCTGCACGCGCTGGATGCCCCAGGCGCCCACCAGTGTCGGCAAGGCGTGCAACCAGCCCAGCCAGTCCTTCAGCCCATGCAGGTAGAAGCGGTGCGCGCCCACAGGCCCACCCAGGAGCGCGGCCCAGGTGGCCAGGGTTTTGGACTTGTAGCCGGGTGAGGGTGGCGTCATGGGTGGGGGTGGGAGTTCACACAAACGGGATGAGTCAGACTATAATGCGCGGTTTCGTAGCCCGAGTCGGGTGTTTCCCAGGCAGCAAGCCACATGTTGGCGGATTGTCCGGTGAGGCGTCTGGCGCGTATCTAAACGGGCTGTGGGATCCCCATACCTGGTTGGGCCAGATCATGTTCGATGAGCTGTCTGACCAACCTTTGGCCGCCGGCCCCCGAGTGTCTCCCGGGAAAGGTGGTCGCCAAACCAATTTGAAGGACACATCATGGTCGTGATTCGACTCTCTCGCGGTGGCTCCAAGAAGCGCCCTTTCTACAACATCGTTGTGGCTGAACAAAAGAACCGCCGTGACGGCCGTTTCCTGGAGCGCGTGGGTTTCTACAACCCCCTGGCTTCCGGCAACGCCGAAACCCTGCGTCTGTCGCTGGACCGCGTGGCTCACTGGGTCGGCAACGGTGCTCAGCCCTCTGAAGCCGTGACCCGTCTGGTTCGCGACGCCAAGGCCAAGGCTGCGCCTGCTGCCTGAGCTTGACGCTTGCATGAACGATCGCGCCGAGGCCTATACCCCTGTGCTGGAAGACGGTGTCGTCTGGCCAGCCGACGCGGTGGAGGTCGGGCGCATCGTTGACGCCTGGGGCGTGAAGGGTGGGATCAAGGTCCAGCCCTTCTCCTCTGACCCACAGGCGCTCTTCTGTACCAAAAAATGGTTTTTGCGCCCGGGCGAACCGGCTTCGGGTGCTTTGCCGCGTCCGTCTGCGGCGAGCGTGGCGGCGTCTGCATCGGCGTCCGCGAAAGCTGCCCCTGCGGCCAAGCCCGCTGCCGCACCGAAGGGTGTGGCGCGCTTGAGCAAGCCCCGCTTCCTGCAGGTCAAGCAGGCTCGCGATCAGGGTGATGTGGTGGTGGCCACCGCCGAAGGGCTGGAAGACCGCAATGCTGCCGAGGCCCTCAAGGGCGCCCGTGTGTACGTCTCGCGCTCGGCTTTCCCGACACCCGATGAAGACGAGTTCTACTGGGTCGACCTGATTGGCCTGGATGTGGTCAACAAAGAAGGCCAGGCCCTGGGCAAGGTGGTGGACCTGCTCGATACCGGCCCCAACAGCGTGTTGCGCCTCGAAGGCGAGGCTGGCGAAGATGGCAAGCCCGTCGAGCGCATGATCCCCTTCGTGTCGGCCTACATTGTCAGCGTGAGCCTCGCTGATCGGCGCATCGTGGCCGATTGGGGCCTGGACTACTGACCCTATTTTTGAACGGGGGGCCAAGCATGGCCGTGCGCTTCGACGTCATCACCCTGTTTCCCGAGTTGTTTGCCCCGTTTCAGAATGTCGGCGTGACGCGCCGTGCGTTCGAGACGGGTGCCGTGGATGTGCGCCTGTGGCCTTTGCGTGATCACGCCGAAGGCGTCTACCGCCGTGTGGATGACCGTCCCTTTGGTGGCGGGCCCGGCATGGTCATGCTGGTGGAGCCGCTGGTGCGTTGTCTGTCGGCCATCCGTTCGGATCAGGCTGCGGCAGGGGTCGAACGCTTGCCGGTGGTGCTGTTCAGCCCAGCGGGCAAGCCTTTGACCCAGCAGCGCGTGCAGCAACTGGCGCAGGGGCCGGGTGCGGTGCTGCTGTGCGGCCGTTACGAGGGCATCGACCAGCGCTTCATCGACGCCCACGTGGACGAAGAGATTTCCATGGGCGACTACGTGCTCTCAGGTGGCGAGTTGCCCGCGCTGACCCTGATCGATGCCGTGGCACGCTTGCAACCCGGCGTGCTCAACGACGTGGCCTCGCACGAACAGGACAGCTTCTCCGATGGCCTGCTGGACTGCCCGCATTACAGCCGCCCAGAGGTGCTCAGCCTGCCGGCTCAGGGCGATGGTGCCTGCGTGGAGGCGGCCGTGCCGCCCGTGCTGATGTCCGGGCACCATGCCCACATTGCCCGCTGGCGCCGGGAGCAGCAACTGGCCATCACGGCCCGCCGCCGGCCCGAGTTGATCGAGGCGGCCAGGGCGCGCGGTGAATTGTCCAAACAAGACGAACATTTTTTGGCGCAACTCGCGCTATAATCTGCGGTTTTCCGATCCTCTACCCGGCCGCTACCTGGTGACAGGTGCCGTGCAGGCTGTGCGAGCAGCCAGTGCAGCGATCATTTTTCTGGCGCGGGCAAGATCATTTAGGAGCCTTTGATGTCCAACATCATTCAACAGCTCGAGCAAGAAGAAATTGCTCGTCTGAACAAGACCATCCCTTCTTTCGCCCCTGGCGACACCGTGATCGTGTCCGTCAACGTGGTGGAAGGTAACCGCAAGCGCGTCCAGGCCTACGAAGGCGTCGTGATCGCCAAGCGTAACCGCGGCCTGAACTCCAGCTTCATCGTGCGCAAGATCTCCAGCGGCGAAGGCGTGGAGCGTACGTTCCAGCTGTACAGCCCCCTGATCGCTGGCATCGAAGTCAAGCGTCGCGGTGATGTGCGCCGTGCCAAGCTGTACTACCTGCGTCAACGCAGCGGCAAGTCGGCACGCATCAAAGAGAAGCTCGCTTAATCGCGCGCTTCCTTCTGTCGGGCTTCACAGTGTGCTGCCCGCCCCAATAGCCGCCCTTGCGCAAGCACTGGCGGCTTTTGTTATGGTGGTGTCATGGCATTCATGATCGATCCTCGTGTGGCCGAGCTGTTGGGCCACGACGCCCACCTGCCGGCGGTGGACCCGCAACGCTTCACGCGGGCATCGCTGGTTCAGCGCTTCCAGCAGCCTCCGGTCTGGCAACCTGACGTGGAAGTCGAGAAGTGGTATCGCGCGCCTGACCCTGTGGCGGCATCGGTCCTCGTGCCCTTGGTGATGCGGCCCGAGCCCAGTGTCTTGCTGACGCAGCGCACCTCCCACCTCAAGAAGCATGCCGGCCAGATCAGCTTTCCTGGCGGGCGAAGCGAACCCAGTGACCCCGATGCCGTGGCCACCGCCCTGCGCGAGGCACACGAAGAGGTGGGGCTGGCGCCGTCGCGCGTCGACGTGCTGGGCCGTTTGCCCACCTACACGACCGGCACCGGTTTTGTGGTGACCCCGGTGGTGGGGCTCATCGACCCTGACGCGCAGGAGACCGAGCGCCTGCGCCTGCAGGCCGACCCCAGTGAAGTGGCCGAGATCTTCGAGGTGCCGCTGCACTTCCTGATGGACCCTCGCTACCACCAGCGTCGTGCATTCGACGTCGCAGGCACGCGCCTGGAGTTTTTCTCGATGCCCTGGACCTCGCAGGCCACGGACAAGGAGTACTTCATCTGGGGTGCCACGGCCGCGATGTTGCGAAATTTATACCGCTTCCTGTCTGCCTGAAACTTGGC
>JACPOH010000226.1 GCA_016185075.1 Aquabacterium sp.
CCACGTTGAGGCTGGCCAGGATGCGGCGGCCATTGGCCCGGATCTCGACTTTGGACAAGGCCTGAAAGCCTTCAGCCCGGTAGATGGCGCAGTCGCGGTGCAGGTAGGCGACGTTTTCGCGGTAGGTGTCGATGGCAACCCGCTTGAGCTTGAGTTGGGGCTCAAGGGGTTCCGAGGGCGATGTGTTGTCTGTGGCCATGGAGCGTACGGTTGTTTGTTTCAATCGTACTCCCGCCAGGGCACCGGGATCAGGCCGCGACCAGCTTGGCCGTGAAACCCTGACCGGTCTCGATGACCTTGATCAAACGGTCAATGTTGGGGTGCTTGCCGGGGTTGGCGCGCGAATCGGCCGTGTGCTCGGCGTAAATCTCCAGGCCTTCTTGCGCTGCCGCGGCGTTGATGCTGCCGTGCTTGGCGGCCAGTGCGGCATACACGGCGAGCGAGCCGGCCTGGCCGGGCTTGTTTTCGATGGTGGCGGCCACCTGGCCAGCGGCATCGATCAGTTGCAGGGCAGCCAGATGGGCCACGGGCGGGAGTTGTTTGAGGTTATCGGCGAAGGCCATGGAAGCTCCTTGGGGCAAGGGGCGCTATTTTGCCGCAGGCCAGGACCAGTTACGTGCAGGGTCAGTCTGTCTGCATCAGCAGCTGTGATCGGCTTCGCTGCGCCATGACCGAAGTCCAATCCAGGATCTCCAATCGACCATCAGCGTGCTCGACCAGGGCCGTGAGGCTCTCCACCCAATCGCCATCGTTGCAATACAGGATGCCATCGATGTCGCGCATCTCGGCGTGGTGGATGTGACCACATACCAGGCCGTCCACGCCGCGTTTGCGGGCTTCGCGGGCCAGAGCCTGCTCGAAGTCGCCCACATAGCTCACAGCCCGCTTGACCTTGAGCTTGAGGTATTTGGACAGCGACCAGTAAGGCAGACCGACGCGTGCGCGCCAGGAGTTCAGGTGGCGATTGAGCTTGAGCGTGAACTCGTACAGCGTGTCGCCCAGCAGGGCCAGCCAACGGGCACACTGGATCACACCGTCATACAGGTCGCCGTGCGTGACCCACAG
>JACPOH010000227.1 GCA_016185075.1 Aquabacterium sp.
GCGGGACCATCAAGTTTTTCTGGATCTGTCAGAATACAATGTGACCGTCAAGGCTCTTCGGATGTGGCCTGGCGTTTTTCAAGGCTAGGCCCACATGGTTCCCCACAACCCTCATACATCCGACGACGCTGACGCGTTGCTTACCCGCACACACGTGCCGCTGTCCTACCAGAAGCAGTGCGTGCTGGATGCAGCCCACCGCATGCGCAACGGCTTGCTGCTCTACCCCGCCGTCTGGGCGGTGCTGATGCAGGCGGACAGCTACTTCTCCCGCCACACCAGCTTTGCGGTTGTCCATGGCGTGGCCCTGCTGCTGGCCAGCGTGATCCGGCTGTTCCACCACAGGGGCCTCAAGCGCGCCATGGAACAGGACTTCCATCGCGCACAACGGGTATTTCGCGCGCTCTCTCTGATGTACAACGCCTATTGGGGGACCTTGTGCGCCATCATCCTGATCGCGCCCGACGCCCCCACGCTACGCTGGCTGATGCTGATGTGCACGGTGGGCATCACGGCGGGCGGCACGGTGATCGTGGCCATCGATTCGGTCCTGCCCTTGCTCTACCCGCTGTGCACCTTGGGGCCCAGCGTGCTGGTCTTGCTGCCCAGGGGTGAGGCCGCTGATCTGGCCGTCGCCGGGCTCAGTGCCATTTTCTTTGCCTATTCGCTCGGCATCTCCCGGATGGTCGGGCGTGAATACTGGGCGCGCCAGCGCTCCCAGGCGATGCTCGAACAGCGCGCCCGAGAGCTGGAGACGCTCAGCCGCACCGATGCACTCACACGGGTACCCAACCGGCTGGGCTTCCAGGAAAGCCTCAGCGTGGCCTGGCGCGATGCCAGACGGCGCCAGGAGCCGCTCTCCGTCGCGATGGTGGATCTGGACTATTTCAAGCACATCAATGACAGCCACGGCCACCCTTTCGGCGATCTGTGCCTGCAAGCAGCGGCCCAAGGGCTCCGCAACACGCTCAGGCGCCCCAATGACATGGTGGCACGCTACGGTGGCGAGGAGTTTGTCGTCCTGATGCCCAACACAGGTCACGAAGGCGCCATGCAGCTGGCACAGGCCATGCTCGAACAGATCAAACAGACCTACGTCATGCAGGATGAACACGCCGCGATGCTCAGTTGCAGCATCGGCGTCGCCACCTGGCAACCCGGCTTTGACGAGACCGCCCAGGGCCTTGTGCAACAGGCTGATGCCGCCCTGTACCAGGCCAAGCGAAATGGCCGAGGGCAAGTGCGCGCTTTTCTGCCGCCGGAACCCGAAGACACCACCGAGGCGCCCGAACCGCACAACGAGCTGGGTGTGGCAGCCTGATCAGGCCTCGGAGGGGCTCTCGCTACGGGGCAGGCGCAATTCCTCTACGGTGTAACCCTGACGCGTCAAGGCCTCACGCAGCCATACAGGCTGGGGGCCTTCGCCATCCCAGGTTTCCCCCGTACGGGGATGACGGTACTTCAGCACAGGCACACGCACGGGTTCCTGAACCTTCACAGGCTCGGGAATACCAGCGAGTTCATCTGCAGTGATTTGCCAGAAAGCGACGAGCTTGCGCACCGACCGCAGCACGGCTTCTTGTTCTGCTGTTCTCATCGTGTCTCTTGTGTCGGCAGGCCCGACTCGATGGGCGACCGTATCAAGCTATGGTATCAAACCAACGGCCGATTTACCCGGCAAGGCATTTTCAATAAGTCCGTGGAAACTGGTTTATTGCACAAGCCCCGCTACCCCGCATGGCGCCCCAATGGCAGGAGGACTAAACTGGCCTTCAAGTTGAAGCCGTCCCCATGAAACTCGCGATCCTGTCCGACCTGCACGCCAACCGCCAAGCCACCGAAGCCGTCTGGGAGCATGCCCAGCAACAGGGCTGTGAGCGCACCATCTTGCTGGGCGACTACGTGGATTACGGCGCCGACCCCGCCTGGGTACTTGATTTCGTGCAGCAACGGGTCCGCGAAGGCGCCATCGCCCTGAAAGGCAACCACGACGATGCGATCCGCCACGAGGGCTCACACAACATGGGCGACCACGTGCAGGCATCATTGGTCTGGACGCGCCAACAACTGAGCGCGGCGCACGTTGCCTTCATCGAATCCCTGCCGCTGGTGGCCGAATTGGAGGACTGTCAGTTCGCGCATGCCAACTTGCACGCTCCATCGCAATGGGCCTACCTCGATGGCCGCATGGAGGCGGTGCGCAGCATGCAGGTCAGCGCCCACCCTTTCGTGTTCTGCGGGCACATGCACCAGCCCTGACTCTACCACCTGTCGGCAGCCGGCAAATCAGGCGAATTCTCACCGGTGGACGGCACGCCCATCATCCTGTCACCCATGCGTCGCTGGCTGGCCATTCCCGGCTCGGTCGGCCAACCGCGGGACGGCAACCCCGCCGCCTGCTACGCCGTGTTCGACACCAGCCGCAGGCAGCTCACCTTCCATCGCGTGCCATACGACCACGAGCAGGCCGCCCAGCGCATCCTCGAAGCCGGTTTGCCGATGTTCCTGGCACAGCGCCTGCGGGACGGGCGCTAGCACCTGGCCGCCTGGCGCTACCCATCCCACACCGATCAGCAGAAAATGGAGACGCCGATGACGCCACCTGGAAAACTGCAAGCTGGCGATGTGATCGATCAGTTCAGGCTGAAGGACAAACTGCATGTGGGCGGCATGGCCACCCTCTGGGACATTGAGCCACTTCAGGCGGCGCCCGATGTGCCCTTGATCATGAAGATCCCGCGCATCAAGGGCGGCGAGGACCCAGCCACCATCGTGGGCTTCGAAGTCGAGCAGATGGTGATGCCCATGCTCAGCGGCCCGCATGTCCCCCACTTTGTGACCAAGGGCGACTTCATCCAGCAGCCCTATATCGTGATGGAGCGCATACAGGGTGAATCCCTTCGCCCTCGCCTGGACAAGGCCCCCCTGCCTTTTGAAGAAGTGGCCGACATTGGCCAACGCGTCGCCTTCGCGCTGCATGAGTTGCACAAGCAGCATCTGGTGCACCTGGATGTGAAGCCCAGCAACATCATGTTCCGGCACACGGGCCAGGCCGTCCTCGTGGACTTCGGCTTGTCCAGCCATGCACAGTTGCCCGATCTGCTGGAAGAAGAATTCTCGCTGCCCATGGGCACGGGGCCTTACATGTCACCCGAGCAGGTCCAGTTCATCCGCAATGACCCGCGCAGCGACCTGTTTGCCCTGGGTGTGATGCTCTACCACCTCACAACCGGCGAGCGCCCCTTCGGCAACCCGACCAGTGTGTCAGGCCTGCGCAAGCGCCTGTACACGGACGCCATTCCGCCGCGCGCGCACCGCCCTGACACACCACCCTGGCTGCAAGAAGTCATCATGCGTTGCCTGGAGGTGGACCCCGCCAAACGCTACCAGACGGGCGCCCAGCTGGCGCTGGACCTGCAGCATCCTGAACAGATTCCCTTGACCAAACGAGCCGAACACACCGCCCCCAGAGGCAGCCTGAGCAGCTTCAAGCGCTGGTTCAAGGCCATGGGCGCCGAGCCCGAGCCGCAGGCCAATGCCACGCAGCACGTCGAGCAAAGCCCGATCATCATGGTCGCCATCGCCAC